>NZ_JAEIMH010000064.1:38801-56670 GCF_016464295.1 Streptomyces sp. N35
GGGGCGCCGGCCGGGCCCGGCCCCCCCCGGTGGGGGCCCGTGCCCCCCCGCCCCCCCGCCCGCCGGGAGCGAAGCCTCCCGGCCCGGCGCGGGCCGGGAGATCCTCGCCCTGGCCGACGGTCGGCGCACGGCGCGGGACATCGCGTTCCGTACCGGCCGCGGGCTCTACACGACCACCGTCGAGGCCACCCTGCTGCTCGGCCGGGGGCT
The DNA here is from genome assembly GCF_016464295.1 of Streptomyces sp. N35. Taxonomy (NCBI): domain Bacteria; kingdom Bacillati; phylum Actinomycetota; class Actinomycetes; order Kitasatosporales; family Streptomycetaceae; genus Streptomyces; species Streptomyces sp. N35. Next base: position 39,012 of record NZ_JAEIMH010000064.1, read on the forward strand.
GATCATCCGGGCGACCCCGGGCGGGATCGCCTTGGGACCCGGGTCCCCGGACCTGGCCGAGCCGCTGCTTCGCCGAGGCCGGGACCGGGCCGGTGCCCAGCCGCCGGTACGCACAGCCGCAGCAGACCTGCCGCGCCGCGTCCCGGGCGCGAGCGGCAGGACGAGAACGCCCGCCGACGCGGGCGGCAGGACGAGAACGCCCGCCGACGCGGGCGGCAGGACGAGAACGCCCGCCGAGGAGATTTCCGTGGCGGGCCGGCAGGGCGTTTACCTGCGTGCCGGAAGAATTGGCATCGACGACCCAGGATGAGGAATTGACCTCGATGATCGAGGATTTGGCGCGCGCCGGACAGAGACCGCAAACAACTCGCCGCAATGCAAGTGGGGTTCACTGCATGGATCAAAAGAAGCTGGCCGACGAGATGCGTCAGATAAGAGAGGAGCTGGCCGGAATTACCGATACGGCGGTGGCAGCCGTCGACGGACTGCTCATAGCGGCCGACACCGGCCGCAGGATCGAGGCGGAAGGGCTCGCCGCACTCGCCGCCGCGGGCCTGGGCCTTGCGCAGCGCACCGTGGCGGCGACCGAGCGCGGAGAGCTGCGCCGCATGGTGACCCACGGCAGTCAAGGCTGCGCCGCCGTGTACCCGGTGGGGGAGATCGCGCTGCTCGTGGTCCTCGGCGACGAGGGCCTGGATGTCGATCTGCTGCACGAGGAGTTCCCGCCGATCCTCGACAGGATCGCCTCGATCCTGACGGACGAGGCCTGAAGGCAGCGCGGTGCGAGGGAGCACCGAGGGGCGGCGCCGCACCTGAAGTGCGGCACCGCCCTTGCTCGTCCGGTCACCTTGCTCAGACGTCCAGTTCGGCTTCGATGCGCTTGAGCTGGTGGCGGGCCATCGCGAGGTTGGCCCGGTCCTTGTCCAGGGCCAGATAGAGGAACAGGCCACTGTTGTTACGGGACTTGAGCAGCCGGATGAGGTGGTACTGACCGCCCAGCGTGATCAGGATGTCCTCGATCTCGTCCTTGAGGCCGAGCATCTCCATGGTGCGCACCTTGGCGCGGACCACGTCGGTGTTGCCGGCCGCCGCGACGGACAGGTCGAGTTCCTTGTTCCCGCCGAGGGTGCCGAGCGCCATGCCGCTGCTGTAGTCGACCAGGGCCGCGCCCAGGGCGCCTTCGATCCCTGTCATCGCTTCCTTGAGGGCCGTCTCGGTGTTGATCATCGGAGCCGCACTTCCTTTGCGTCGGTTCGGGGTTCGGGGATTGGGAGCGTTCATGGGCAGGTCTTCTCCAGTCGTTCGGGCGCGTCGTCGAGGAGTGCGGCGATCCGCGCGCCGGACCAGCCGGCCTCGAGGCGGAGCCGGCCGATATTGGTGCTGGACCCGGTCGCGAGCATCAGGAGGGCCGAGTCGCCCGCCGTGCACGCGGCCAGCCAGCCGTCGGTACCGCGGATCAGGAACTCCCGCACACCGCCCACCGCGGCCGCCTCGGCGACGCGACGTGCCGCCGTGAGGGCGTCGGCGGGACGAGTCCCGGCGCGCGGGGCGTCCCCGCCGCCGAAGTCCTCGGCAAGCACCCTTCCGTCCGCGCCCGCGGCGGGCGCGCACCCGCCCCAGCTCCCCCCCCAACTCGGCCTGTGCCGCCATCACTTGGTCCCTCTCGGCCCGGCGTCGCGAGATGCGTCTCATGGCGGCGCCCCGGACACGGGGAGTCGCGGATTCACAGGCAGGCCTCCAAGCCGTCGCGTACGCGCTGCAGCAGAGCGATATCGGGCGCGGCGAAACCGTCCGGGGCCCGGCTGCGCGCGGCGGGCGAGCGGCCCGTACGCGCGGGCGCGGTGGGCCTGCGCGCCGGCGGCCGCGGTGGCTCCACCAGACCCGCCACCGCGAGGCGGCGCACTTCGAGCAGCACGTGGAAGGCGGGGCGGCCGAGCGCTCGCGCCAGGTCGGCCGGGGTGCGCTCCCCGTCGGCGAGGTCGAGCAGCTCCCGCAGCCGGACCGAAGGGGGGCGGTCCGGCCGAGGTCTGCCGCGGACCACCGGGTGGTGGTCCATCGAGGGGCCGGGCCACAGGGAGTGGAGCAGCGCCCGGCGCCGGGACACCTCGGCAAGCACCCGGTCCGCGGGCACGGACAGGCCGAGCCCGCCCTCGGATGTCACCCCATGCCGGAACCGGGCCGGACCGCCGCCCGGTGCCAGCGCGAAATACGCCGCGTCGAACAAGGCGGTGTACCGGCACAGTTCAAGTGCGCCGTCGGCGAGCTGACCGTCCTTGACCAGATGATCGGCCGCCCGACGGCTGTCCCCGCCGCAGCGCTCGAGAGCTTCGTCCCATTCGGTCTTCGTCAACCGCCCACTGCCGACCACCAGTTGACCGAGCGCCGTGGCCGCCTCGCTCTGCGCGTGCACCACCTGACCGTCGACCAGATACAGCAGACCGGTCGAGCGCTCGAGCACACCGTCGGCCCGTTCCTTTGCCAGCCGCCGGAGCATCGAGGCGCGGGAGGGCAGCTCGGGCGCGGCGGCCGCCGGGGTCATGTCGCCTCCGTGGCCGTGTACGGCTGCGCCAACTCCTCGGCCAGTGCCTGGAGGCGGCGTCGTGCCAGGGCGAGGTTGCCCGCCTCGCGATCGAGCCAGAGGTGGACGAAGAGGCCTCCTTCCAGGGCGTCCGCGACGAAGCGGATCAGGTGGTAGGCCGAGCCGGTGGTGACGATGACGTCCTCGACCTGCGGAGCATCACCGCCGTCGTGACCGGCGCCGAACACGGCCGACTCCCGGACGATCCGCGCCAGTTCCGCGGTGTCACCCGCGGTCGCCTCGATGCCCGCCGGCCAGGCCTCACCCGCCGAGTCCAGAGCGAAGCCACAGGTCCAGTCCACGATGGCGGCCCCGCGCGCACCGGGCACGCCGATGGCCTCGAGGAGTGTCATGTCGATCCCTGGCACCCTCGCCCCCCTCCCCGCACCGGCGACCGGTGCTGCAGTGTGCCTGCGTGACGAGGAGGCTAGGGCCGAAGAGGCGCCCGAAGGGGCCAGTGGCACATTCCAAATGAATTTGCCAAACCACGACAGCGGACTGGTCACTAGCGTTCGATTCGAGACCGATTCCGGCGAACAGTAGGCCGATATTCCGGTTCCGGCCAGGAGTGAAGCGGTCGGCATGGTTGCCCGGGCGCGCACCTGCGCTCCCGCGCGTCCGTCGCGCGCCCCCGTCGTGGTCGGCACGCCGTGCCGTGGGGCAAATGCCTCGGACATGCGCCCGGTGTCACCTCATTCGTCACTGTGGCACCAGGCGTATCCAGGACCGCCCGCCGAGCGGTTCGGCGGTTCTATGCTTCGGGCGCTGAGCGGAAACGACCTGGGGGGCCGCCCGCCACGGGCGGCGGGGAGGGGATTGTCAGTGCTGAAGTCGGGGGTCAGGCGGCTCTTACGCCGTGCCGGATTCGACATCGTGCGGAGCACCAACAACCGGGGCGGGGTCGACGACTTCATCCCCTTCGAGGCGACCATGCGGGCCGCGCGGGCGGCGGGTCTGTCCGTCGGTGATTACATCGACGAGGTCATGAACGGGACGCCCGGCGCCACCGAGTCCACCATCGGTGAACTGCGGGCGCTCGGGGTCTTCGAGGCCGGCCCGGACGCGGTCCTCGAGATCGGCCCGGGGTCCGGGCGCTATCTGGAGAAGACGCTGAAGGAGTGTGCGCCGGGCCGCTATGAGATCTACGAGACGGCGGCTCCCTGGGCCGAGTATCTGGTCGAGACCTTCGGCGTGGTGGCCCGGCCGACCGAGGGGTTCGCGCTCGCCGCGACGCCCGACGGCAGCATCGACCTGGTGCTGGCCCACAAGGTCTTCAACACCCTGACGTTTCTCGGGACTTCGCGCTACTTCTTCGAGATGGCACGGGTCACGCGACCCGGTGGCCGCATCGTTTTCGATGTGATGACCGAAACCTGTCTGGAGCCGGACACGATGCGCGCCTGGGCGACGCAGGGCGGCACCGGCCACGACTCCTATCCGGCCGCGATGCCGCGCCGGACCTGCGTGGACCTCTTCGCCACCCTCGGCTGCACTCTTGAGGCCGGCTTCCTCGCCCCCATGGGCGTCGCCTCCACCGAGGTGCTTGTCTTCGCAAAGACGGCTTGACCCTGGCCGTAGGCGTCTCTCCATGGTCCCGGCACGTACACGCGGGTGACGATCGATGTAACGAGCTTCAAATGTTCAGCACAAATTACACACATCCCCTCTTCAGGGGAGCTCCAATGGTCTAGATTGACGCTTCACATGCCGGGACACGAGGCGACAAATCGTGATCTATAGGACTGGCGCGTTGGTGGTGCGGCACCGGGTGCGGGGAGCACCCCTGTCCACCTCGGTCTACGCGGGTTGTTTCTGGTGGCTCTGAAGGCAGGCGGATTGTTCGCGGGAGGTTGGGGCCTCCCGGCAAGACAGAGCGGCGCTGAACGGGGGGCGGGGGCCTCCCGAGGGGAGCAACAGGGCGGGGGGCGGGGGCCTCCCGGGGGGAGGAACCGTGTTGGGCGAACACGTCGAACCCGCTGGCGACCTCGGCGGGACCGTGCGGCAGGGAGAGTTAGTCAGCCCGTTTCCACCGGTGCGCGGGCGATCGGTGGACGGGGCGACAAGTCAGCCCGAAAGCGAATGGGAGCCGCGGTACCGCCGTGCCGTGATCACCGGCGACACCGTGGCCACGGCCTTTGTGATCGCGTCGATCGGCGGCTTCTTCGGCGTACGTGACGCGGCCAACTGGCACGAGAAGTGGACCATTCTGGCCTTCGGCACCGAACTGCTCGTCCTGGGTGCCCTGATGGCGAGCCGGGCCTGGGCCCCCGTCGTACTCGGCCAGGGAGCCGAGGAGTTCCGCCGCCTCGGACGCGCCCTGTTCACGGCGGCCGTCGTCCTCTCGCTCGGCGGGATCGCCGTCAGTTCGCGCAATATCAAACTCTGGATCTTCGTCGCCATACCGGCGATCGCCCTCGTCACCGTCACCGAGCGCTATCTGCTGCGGCGGTGGCTGCACCGCAGGCGTACGGAAGGCCGATGTCTGCGACCGGTGCTCGCCGCCGGGAGCCCGGACACCGTACGCGACCTGATCTCCCGGGCCCGCAAGTTCCCGCACCTCGGCTGGCGCGTGGACGCGGTGTGCACCGCGGACGGGCGCGGGCTCGCCGGCGACAAGGTGGACGGTGTCCCGGTCGTGGGCCAGCTGACCGACGTCGCCAAGCATGTGCACGGCGACGGTTACCGGGTCGTGGCGGTCACCCCCGACCCGTACTGGTCGCCGGACCGGCTGCAGCGCCTGGCCTGGAACCTCGAAGGCAGCGACGCCGAGATGGTGGTGGCCCCCGTCCTGATGGAGGTGGCGGGACCGCGGCTGCATGTCGACGCCGTACTCGGGATACCGCTCCTGCGGGTCAGCATGCCGGCCTTCACCGGCGGCCGCCGGGTCGTCAAAGAGGTGGTCGACCGGCTGGGAGCGGCGGCTTTGCTGCTGCTGCTCGCCCCGTTGATGGTGCTCGTCGGGGCGATCGTCCTGATCGACAGCCGCGGCGGGGTGGTCTACCGCCAGCGCAGGGTCGGCAAGGACGGCCGTGAGTTCACCATCTTCAAGTTCCGCACCATGGTGCACGGGGCCCACCGGGCCCGGGCCACGCTGGCCGACCTCGACGAGGGCGCCGGGCTCCTGTTCAAGGTGCGCCAAGATCCGCGGGTGACGCGGGTGGGGGCGGTGCTGCGCCGGTACTCCGTCGATGAACTCCCGCAGCTCTTCAATGTGCTGACCGGTTCGATGTCGCTGGTCGGACCGAGGCCCCCGTTGCCGGAGGAGTCCGCCGAGTACGGCCCGGACATCCGGCGGCGGCTGCTCGTCAAGCCCGGGCTCACCGGCCTGTGGCAGATCAGCGGACGCAGTGATCTGCCGTGGGCCGAGGCGGTCCGCCTCGACCTGCGCTACGTGGAGGACTGGTCGCTCGCCCTGGACGCGGTGATCTTGTGGAAGACGCTGCGTGCGGTGGTCCAGGGGCAGGGGGCCTACTGACGCGCGGGGGAGCGCGTCACCTGTGCCAAGGACCGCGGGCCCAAGGGCCCGCCAGGGGAGGAACTCGAGATGAGGGTCAGTGTCTTAGGGCTCGGCTACGTGGGCTGCGTATCGGCCGCGTGCCTGGCCGGCCGGGGCCACGAGGTCATCGGCGTCGACGTCAGCCAGGCGAAGGTCGACCTGGTCAACGCGGGCAAGGCCCCGGTGGTCGAGGAGCGGATCGGCGAGCTCACCGCCGAGGTCGTACGTACGGGCGCGTTACGCGCCACCGACGACGTCCGCGAGGCGATCCTGGGCAGCGAGGTGTCCCTGATCTGCGTGGGCACACCCTCGGAGCCCAACGGCAGCCTGTGCACCACCTACTTGGAGCGGGTCGCCGAGCAGATCGGGGCGGCGCTCGCCGAGAAGGGCGGGCGGCACACGGTCGTGTTCCGCAGCACCATGCTTCCCGGCACCTGTATGAACCTGCTGGTGCCGATCCTCGAGAAGTACGTCGGCGGCACGGCCGGTGTGGACTTCGGGGTCGCGGTCAACCCGGAGTTCCTGCGCGAGGGCACCAGCGTGCGGGACTTCTTCGACCCGCCGAAGACCGTCATCGGCGAACTCGACCCGGCGAGCGGCGACGTGGTCGCGAAGCTGTACGAGGGACTGCCGGGCGAGGTGTTCCGGGTGCCCGTACCGACGGCCGAGGCGATCAAGTACGCGGACAACGCGTTCCACGGTCTCAAGATCGGCTTCGCGAACGAACTGGGCGCGATATGCCAGGCACTCGGGGTGGACTCGCACCAGGTGATGGACGTGTTCCTCGCCGACCGCAAGCTGAACATCAGCCCCGCCTATCTGCGCCCCGGCTTCGCCTTCGGCGGCTCCTGCCTGCCCAAGGACCTGCGCAGTCTGGTCCACGCTGCCCGGCGGGCGGATGTCTCGGTGCCGATCCTGTCCCACGTACTGCCCTCCAACTCCGACCATCTGCAGCGCGCCGTACAGCTGGTCGAGCGCACCGGCAAACGGCGCGCGGGCCTGTTCGGCCTGTCCTTCAAACCCGGCACCGACGATCTGCGCGAGAGCCCGCTGGTCGAACTGGCTGAGCGGCTCATCGGCAAGGGGTACGACCTGAAGATCTACGACGCCAACGTCAACCTCTCGCGGCTGCTCGGCGCGAACCGCGCGTACATCGAAACCCGCCTGCCCCATATCGCGCAGCTCCTGGTGGACTCCGTCGACGAGGTGATGGAGCACGCCGAGGTGTGTCTGGTCGGCACCAAGGACCCGGCGGTGCTCGCGGCGCTGCCCCATGGCGAAGGACCCGTGCTGATCGACCTTGTTCGCCTACCCGACGCCGAGACGCGCAGGACCGAAACGGGGTACGTGGGCCTTGTCTGGTGAGATATCCGGCGGCGCCGGGCCGGCCCGGCGCGCGCTGATCCTGGTGGAGAACCTGTCGGTGCCGTTCGACCGGCGGGTGTGGCAGGAGTGCGCGACGCTGCGCGACGCCGGCTGGGACGTCCATGTGATCTGCCCCCGGGGCGAGAAGCGGGACACCGAGCCGGAGGCGTTGATCGACGGCGTGCGGATCCATCGCTATCCGTTGCGCGCGGCGACCGGAGGACCGGCCGGCTATCTGCGGGAGTACGGATCCGCCCTGTGGCACACGGTCCGCCTGGCCCGCAAGGTCGGGCCGGTCGACGTGGTCCACGCCTGCAATCCACCCGATCTGCTGTTCCTGCCCGCGCTGTGGCTGAAGCGGCAGGGCGCACGGTTCGTGTTCGACCAGCACGACCTCGTACCCGAGCTGTATCTCTCCCGGTTCGACCGCGGCAAGGATCTGCTCTACCGCGGCGTCTGCGCCCTCGAGCGGCGGACCTACCGGGCCGCGGACATCGTGCTCTCCACGAACGAGAGCTACCGGGACGTCGCGCTCAGCCGCGGCGGGCGGCGGCCCGAGGACGTCTTCGTGGTGCGCAGCGCACCCGATGTCGGCCGCTTCCAACCCGTTCCGCCCGAGCCGGAGCTGAAGCGCGGCAAGCCGCATCTGCTGTGCTACCTCGGCGTGATGGGCCCGCAGGACGGCGTGGACTACGCCCTGCGCGCGCTCGCGAAACTGCGCGACGAGCTCGGACGGACCGACTGGCATGCGGTGTTCATCGGCGGCGGCGACACCTTCGACGCCATGGTGCGGCTGTCCCGCCGGCTCGGGCTCACCGAGCAGGTGCAGTTCACCGGCCGCATCCCGGACGCCGACCTGGCGCGCTACCTGTCCACCGCGGACGTATGCCTGTCTCCCGACCCGCACAATCCGCTCAATGACGTGTCGACCATGAACAAGGTCCTCGAATACATGGTCATGGGACGGCCGATCGTCTCCTTCGACCTGAAGGAAGCCCGCGTCTCCGCCGGGGACGCGGCGGTCTACGCGCCCGCCAACGACGAGGCCGAGTTCGCCAAGGGCATCGCCCTGCTGCTCGACGATCCGGACCTGCGGGCCCGGATGGGCAAGACCGGCCAGGAGCGCATCGGCGGGGAGCTGGCCTGGCGCCACTCGCAGGCCTCGCTGCTCGCCGCGTACGAAGCCGCCTGCCGCGACCACACCCCGGTGGCGGCACGCGGCCCGGCACGAATCCGGAGGAGGCTGCTCCGTTGAGCGACGACACGATCCGCCTGGCCACGATCGGGCGAGTGATCCAACGGCGGTGGCGCCTGCTCACCGTCCTCGCCGTGGTGGGCGCGCTCGTCGGCTTCGGTGTCTCGGTGGTCTTCCCGCCGCGCTACACGACCTCGGCGTCGGTGCTGCTCTCCGGCCAGTGGGAGGAGCGCGAGCTGCTGACCCAGGCGGAGATCGCGACCAGTTCGGTCGTGATCGACAAGGTGGCCGCCAAGCTCGGCGACAGCGGGCTGCGGGACCGGGTGAGCGCCAAGGCGACCGAGGGGAACATCATCAGCGTCTCGGGCACGGCCGACACCCCGCAAGGCGCGCAGCGGATCGCCGACCGAGTGGCCGAGGAATACGTGGCCTTCGCCGCCCGCCTGGCGGGCGACACCACCGACTCCGATGTGGCGACGCGGCCCGAGGCGCTCAAGAAGCTGGTGGCGCAGACCAGCCGCCGTATCACCGAGCTGGCCAAGGCGGCCGATCCGGGGAAGAGCGTGGAGAGCGTGCAGGGCCGTACCGAACTGGAGAAGCTGCGCACCGCGCTGCAGGAGGCGGTGGAGAAGCTGGACGAGGTCGACCCCTCGCTCAACAAGGCCAACATGGTCGTCATGGGACCGGCGACCCGGCCCGCCGGCGAAGCCCCGCCGACCCGGCTCCAACTCGTCGTCGGCGGTGCGCTGTTGTTCCTGCTGTGCACGGTAGTCGGTCATCTCGCCGCCGCGCGTATGAGCAGGCGGCTGCGCGGCGAACAGGAGATCGCCGCGGCGCTGGGCGCCACACTTCTCGGCACCGTCGACGTGCCCGGTGAACGGGCCGCGCACCAGCCCCCGCAGGGCGGCGGCCCGCAGGCCCGGATCCGCGGGTTCCTCGGCCTCGACACCCGGTGGGACACACCTGCCCCGCAGGCGTCCGGCGGCGAGGGCAGCAGGCAGATCCGCTACCGGCGGGTGCTGGCCCGCCTGGGCGACCAACTGCCGCTTTCCCGCGGAACGTTGCTGGTGATCGTCCCGAACGGTGACGACATCGCCCGCCGGGCCGCCGTACGTCTCGCCGCCGAGGCGGGGAGGGAGCCCCAGCCGCGGGTGGCGGAGGTGGGGGGGGGGCCCCCCCCCGCCCCCCCCCCCCCCACCGAGTCCGGCGCCCTGGTCGTGCTCAGTGCGGGCAGCAGGACCGCCGGAGAACTCGCCGGCCTCGCCGAGGCCTGCACGGACGCCGGGCACGAGGTCGTCGGCGTCGTCCTCGCCGGCACGGTCCGGGCCCGTACGACAGGACCGGCCGGCCACACCCCGGACGGCCCCGTGCCCGCGATGGCCGGCGGCATCGACACGCGGGGAGGTTCAGCGTGACGACGAGCACGACGTCCGCATCGCCGGCCGCCCCCCCACTCCTCGGCCTGCCGGCCCCCGTGGGGGGGGGGCGCGGGCGCGGGCGCCTCTGGTGCTGCGTGGCGCTCCTCGGTCTGCTGGCCGGAGCGGCGGTGGCGGTCCTCATGCCACCCCCGCCCACCGCCGTGAGCACGGTCCTTGTCGCGCACGAGGCGGATCAGCCCAACGACCCGGGCACGCTCATCCGCACCGATGCCGCCCTGCTGAAGACCACGCGGATCGCGGGCCAGGCTCTGGAATCCCTCGACTCCACCGAACGCCCGGAAGACTTCATGGAGGACTACCAGGGCACCGGGCTGACCAACAACCTGCTGCAGATCACGGTGGCGGGTGACAGCGACGCGGACGCGGTCGCACGGGCCGAGGCGCTGTCCGATGCCTTCGTCGCGGACCATGTGCGGCGCCTGATGGAAGCGGCGGAGGCCGAAGCCAAGGCCCTCCTGGGCCAGCGCGACCAGATGCGCGGCGAACTCGACAAGGTGAACGAAGAGATCGGCGACGGACAGCCGGAAGTCGACCCGGAGACCGACCCCGGGGCGGCCGCGAACCTCGAGTCGCTCTTCGCCCGCCGGGCCGAACTCACCTCCCGTATCGCCGATTTCGACCAGCGCGCCGAAGAGGCCCGGATGGGCGCACCGCGCCTCGTCGCGGGTACGCAGATCGTGGACGCCGCGCGCGCGGTCGAGCACTCCGTGCCCAGGACCGCCGCCACCAACGCGGGCATCGGGCTCGTGCTGGGGCTCGTGCTCGGGCTGGCGCTGGCCGCGGTCGGCTCCGTGGTGGCGGACCGCCCGGTGCTGCGCCGGGTGATCGCGGCGAACCTCGGCGCGTCCGTCCTCGCGGAACTGCCCCGCCGCCAGGCCCTGTTGTGGCGCCGCCGCAGGAACCGGGCGGCACGCGAACGGCTCACGGCGTCCCTGGCCCGCACCATGCGCGGCTCCACGGAAGGGTTCTCGCTGCTCGAACTGGGCTCCGTGCGCAGCACGAGCAGGATCGCCCTCGATCTCGCCGAGGCGCTCGCGGGGGAGCGGCCGGTGGTCGTCGTCGACGGCCTGCCGCGCCTGCAACTCGTCAAACGCCGCCCCAAGTCGGGCGCTTTCACCGTGGTCGGCGACGCGGAGGTCCCGGCCGTATCGCCTCAGGAACTGCGGTTCGGTGTCGGCTCGGTGGCGCCCGGCACCGCATGGACCGACCTCCAGTACCTCGGCACCCGGACCGTGCTCGTGGTGCGCGCCGGGCACGGCAGCGCCGCCTGGCTGCACACCGTGGCGCGACAGCTCGCGGACCAGCGGATCGCCGTGCTCGGTGTGGTCCTGATCGACCCCGACCCGCGCGACCGTACCGACGGCACGCTGTGGGACGGGCCGGCGGCCGCGTTACGCGGCCAGAGCGAGCGCCTCGCCCGGCAGAACGGCACGGGCCGGCTGCGCAAGGAATCGCTGCCGGTGCCGGCCCCGCGGGTCCCCGACAGCGATCAGGAGGTGCGCTAGCTCATGTGCGGCATAGCGGGCACGTACAGATGGCCGGACGGCAAAGCCGTGACCGACCGGCTCACCGAGATCCTCGCGCACCGCGGTCCGGACGGGGCCGGCCGCTACAGCCACCCCGTCGGCGACGGCGAAGTACAGCTGGGCCACCGCCGGTTGGCCATCATCGACCTGTCCGAGACCGGCGCCCAGCCGATGGCCAAGGACGGCCTCGTCCTCACGTACAACGGCGAGCTCTACAACGCGCCCCAGCTGCGTGCCGAGCTGGAGAGCGCGGGAGTGCGCTTCCGCGGTACCTCGGACACCGAGGTACTCCTGGAAGCCTGGCGGCGCTGGGGAACGGACTGTCTGCCCCGGCTGCGCGGCATGTTCGCCTTCGGGATCTTCGACGAGCGCAGCGGTGAACTGGTGCTCGCCCGCGACCAGTTGGGCATCAAGCCCCTCTTCCTGCTCCGGCGCGGCGACGGCCTGGTCTTCGCCTCCGAACTCAAGGCGCTCGCCGCGGTCTCCGGCGCCAAGCCGGAGGTGGACCACGCGGCCCTGGTGGCGTCCCTCCTGTACTACTGGGTGCCCGACTCGCGCTGCGCGCTGCGCGAGGCGGAGAAGCTTCCGCCCGGAAGCTGGCTGCGCTGCCGGCCCGACGGCCAGGTGGAGCGCGGCCGTTACTGGAATCTGAAGGACATCGCCGCCGAGGCGCGCCACGGCGAACAGCCGGACCTGGCCGCCGTCGTCGAGGAGTCGACCCGGCAGCACCTGCTCTCCGACGTCCCCGTCGCGACCTTCCTCTCCGGCGGTCTCGACTCCAGCTATCTGACCGCGCTCGCGGCCCGCCACCAGCCGGGCATCTCCGCGTACACCATCGGATTCCGCGCCGAGGACGCCAAGTTCGAGGCGATGCCCGACGACCTGCGCTACGCCCGGCAGGTGGCCGAGCGGTTCGGCGTCGATCTGCACGAGATCGAGATCGCCCCGAACGTTCTCGATCTGCTGCCGCAGATGACCTACCACCTGGACGAACCGATCGGCGACCCCGCCGCGATCAACACGTTCCTGATCTGCTCGGCGGCCCGCGAGGCCGGGGTCAAGGTGCTGCTCTCGGGGATGGGCGCCGACGAGCTCTTCGCGGGGTACCGCAAGCACCTCGCCAATGTGCTCGCCCTGCGCTACCAGCGCGTTCCGCGGCCGCTGCGGCGCGGTGTGCACGCGGTGGTGGACCGGCTGCCGGTGGCCACGGCCCGCCGCGGCTACCGTTCGGTGCGGTTCGCGAAGCGGTTCCTGTCCTTCGCCGAGCTGCCCGAGGAGACCGCGTTCCGGCGCAGCTACACCATGTACGACCAGGACGAACTGCTCGCCCTGATCGACCCGGACCTGGCCGGCACGGTGGACGATGTGCTCGCTGAGCACGCGGACATCTACCGGGACAACGAGCTCGACGACTTCGTCAACCGCATGTGCCTGGGCGACGCCCGGATGTTCCTGCCGGGCCTGAACCTCGCCTACACGGACCGCTCCAGCATGGCCGCGTCCACCGAGGTACGGGTCCCGTACGTGGACGTCGAGGTCGTGAAGGCGGCGTTCGCCTTCCCCGGCAGCCGCAAGATCGCGGGCCGGCAGGGGAAGGCCGTCCTCAAGGAGGCGGCCTCCTCGATCCTGCCCAAGGAGATCGTCCACCGGCCCAAAGGCCTGTTCAGCGCCCCGCTGCGGGCCTGGATGAGCCGGGACCTGGCGCCGCTGGTGCGCGAGGTGATCAACGACGGCGAGCTGGTCAGCTCCGGTTTCCTGCGCCGTGACGCGCTGCGGCGGATGGTCGCCGAGGACGCCTCGGGGCAGCGGGACTTCTCCAAGCATCTGTGGCACGTACTGACCCTCGAGTACTGGTATCGCGGCGCGACCTCCGGGTCCGGTCGGAGCACTCGGTCAACGGCGCAGGACTTCATGGGACTTCAGAGGAATACAGAGGAGCACGGGTGAAGCAGGTAGTGCAGAACTACAAGAGCGGCGAACTGGCGCTGCTCGACGTACCGGTACCGGGATGCAAGCCGGGCGGGGTGCTGGTACGGACCGCCTACTCGCTGATCTCCACCGGGACCGAGCTCATGAAGGTCTCCGAGGCCGGTATGTCCATGGTGGGCAAGGCACGTTCGCGCCCGGACCAGGTGGCCAAGGTCCTGCAGAGCGTGGCCACCAACGGGGTGCCCGCCACGTACCGCAAGGTGATGGGCAAGCTCGACTCGTATACGCCGCTCGGCTATTCGCTGTGCGGGGTGGTCGAGCAGGTCGGCGCCGGGATCGACGATGTGGCCGTCGGCGACGTGGTGGCCTGCGCCGGCAACGAGCACGCCCTGCACGCCGAGGTGAACTGGGTACCGCAGAACCTCTACGCCAAGGTGCCGGACGGACTCGCACCGCAGCACGCGGCCTTCGGCACGGTCGGGTCGATCGCGCTACAGGGCGTGCGCCGCGGCGAGCCGCAACTCGGCGAAGTGGCCCTGGTCATCGGACTCGGGCTGATCGGACAGCTGGTGGTGCAGCTGCTCACCGCGTCGGGTGTACGGGTCGTGGGCGCCGACCCCGACCCGGTGCGCTGTGCGCTCGCCGAGCAGCTGGGCGCGGTGGCCTGCGGCGATCCCGGATCTGTGGCTGTGGAGACGGCCGTCGCCGAGCTCACCGAAGGCCATGGCGTGGACCAGGTGTATCTGGCCGCGGGCGGCGACAGCAACCAACCCGTCGAGCTGGCGGCCCGGTTGAGCCGCGACCGGGGCCGGGTGGTCGACATCGGCAAGTGCAGCCTCGACCTGCCGTGGAACGCGTACTACGAGAAGGAGCTCGACGTCCGCTTCTCGCGCTCGTACGGCCCGGGGCGCTATGACCCGGAGTACGAACTCGAAGGCCGGGACTATCCGATCGGCTATGTCCGCTGGACCGAGCGCCGCAATCTCGCGTGCTTCCTCGACCTCGTCGCCCGCGGCCGGGTCGATGTGGAGCCGCTGGTCTCCCACATAGCGGCCTTCGACGAGGCCGTCGAGACGTACCAGAACCTGAAGGACGGCGGTCTGAAGGCCGTGGCCGTCCTGTTCCGCTACCCCGGGCAGAAGAGGGAAGCGCAGCCTCCCGTGGTGACCGTGCCCGCGGTCACCACACGGCCGCGCCCGGCCGGTGCCGTCAGGACGCCGGTGCGGCTCGCCTTCGTCGGCGCGGGGAACTACGCGACCTCGATGCTCCTCCCGCACCTGGCCGGGCGCGAGGGGGTGGAGCTGGCGACCGTCGTCACCACGACGGCACTGTCCGGGGCCAATGCCCAAAAGAAGTTCGGCTTCGCGCAGGCCACCACCGATCTCGACGCGGTGCTCGGCGACAAGTCCGTCGACGCCGTGTTCGTGGTCACCCGGCACAGCTCGCACGCCGAACTGACCCGGCAGGCACTCCTGGCCGGCAAGTCCGTGTTCGTGGAGAAGCCCCTGGCCCTCACCGAGGACGACCTGTCGGGCGTGCTCGCGGCGGTGGACGAGTCCGGCAACGACCGGCTGCAGGTGGGCTTCAACCGCCGCTTCGCGCCCCTGCTCCAGGAAGCGAAGAAGCAGTTCGGCGTCCGGACAGGACCGGCGAACCTGCGCTATCTCATCAACGCGGGCCGCCTCGACCACGGCAGCTGGTACCTGCGGCAGAGCACCGAGGGCACACGGTTCGCCGGTGAGGGCGGGCACTTCATCGACACGGCGAGCTGGCTGCTCGGCGCCGACCCGGTCTCCGTGTACGCGGTCGGCACCTCGGGCCACGAGGACCTGCAGGTCGTGCTCCGCTACCCGGACGGGTCCACCGCCACACTCAGCTACGTCACCAGCGGCGCGTCCGGCTACCCCAAGGAAACCCTCGACCTGGTCGCGGACGGCAAGGTGCTGCGACTCGACGACTTCGTGCGCGCCTCGGTCCACAGCCGCAAGCGGTGGGTGAGTTCGCGGCTGCCCAAGGCCCGTGACAAGGGCCAGAACGCCCAACTGGCCGCGTTCATCAGGGCCGTACGGACCGGCGGGCCGATGCCCGTACCGCTGGAGTCCCTGGTCGCCACCACGGCGGCCACCCTCGCCGTGCAGACCGCCGTGGCCGCCGCTGCGCCCGTGACGCTGGCGGGTGCGCGATGAGCATGGGCGCGGGCTGGTACCTGCGGCGCCTGTCCCGGATGGCGCCGCGGGAGATCGGCGGCCGGGTCGGGGACACGGTCCGCAGACGGCGCTGGCGCTCGACACCGCCCGACTGCCCGGACGTCACCGGCGCCCGGTTCACCGCGGTGCTGCCCGACGGGGCGCTCGCCGCGGTCCCACCGGACGCCGCCAAACGCCTCGTCGCGCAGGCGGACCGGCTGATGGCCGGGCACATCGAATACTTCGGAGTGGTACGCGACGACCTGACCGATCCGGACTGGTGGTACGACCCGAAGACCGGCCGCCGGGCGCCATGGGGCTACGCGTTCGGGCTGCCGTACCGCGACGAGGACGCGGTCGGCGACATCAAGCAGATCTGGGAGCTGTCCCGGCACCAGTACCTCACCGTCCTCGCCGCCGCCTACGCGCTCACCGGGGACGAGCGGTACGCGGAGCGCGTCGCCGCGCACCTGCGGTCCTGGTGGGCGGCGAACGCGCCGCT
The DNA here is from genome assembly GCF_016464295.1 of Streptomyces sp. N35. Lineage (NCBI taxonomy): Bacteria > Bacillati > Actinomycetota > Actinomycetes > Kitasatosporales > Streptomycetaceae > Streptomyces > Streptomyces sp. N35. The sequence goes on from NZ_JAEIMH010000064.1 coordinate 55,228, forward strand.
GCGCGGAGTGCACTGGATCAGCGGTATAGAGCTGGGGATCCGGCTCCTGTCCTGGGTATGGATCCGCCGGCTGCTCGACGGCTGGCCCGGTGCGGCCGGGCTGTTCGAGGACAACCCGGTGGCGCGGAACCAGATCTGGCACCACCAGCGCTGGCTCGCCGCCTTCCCGAGCCGCGGATCCTCGGCGAACAACCACATCATCGCCGAGACCGCCGGGCAGTTCGCCGCGTCCTGCGCGTTCGACTGGTTCCCTTCCTCGGCGCGCTGGCGAGCCGACTCCTTACGGTCCCTCGACCGGCACCTGCGCGCCAACACCTTCCTCTCCGGCCTCAACCGCGAACTGGCCACCGAGTACCACGGCCTGGTCCTCGAACTCGGCCTGGCCGCCGTGGCCGAGGCGGACCGCGCCGGTGTCCCGGTCCCCGCGACGGCGCGCCTGGTGCTGCTGCGGATGACCGACGCGCTCGCGGCCGTCGTGGACAACCGGCTGCGGCCACCGCGCCAGGGCGACGCGGACGACGGGCACGGCCTGATCGTCGACGGCGCGGGCACCGACCGCTGGGGCTCCTTGCTCGCCACCGGGGAGGCCGTGTTCGGACGGCTCGACTGGTGGCCGCGGGTCACCGGCACCGATGTACGGACGCCGCTGCTCGCCGCGCTGATCGAACCCGCCGTACCGTCCGTGCCCCGGCCGGAGGACCGGCCCGCGCACTTCGCCGACGCCGGGCTCACCATCCTGCGCGGTCCGGGGGAGATCTGGTGCCGTTGCGACGGGGGTCCGCACGGGTTCCTGTCCATCGCCGCGCACGCCCACGCGGACGCGCTCTCCGTCGAGGTGCGGCAGGACGGCGTCGACATCCTCGCGGACCCGGGGACGTACTGCTATCACGGGCAGCCCGAGTGGCGCGCGTACTTCCGCTCGACCCTCGGCCACAACACGCTGCGCCTTGACGGCGCCGACCAGTCCGTCTCCGGCGGCCCGTTCCTGTGGACCCGGCATGCGACGAGCCGCGTCCTGGCCGTGGACACGGCGGACGAGGATGTGGCCCGCTGGTCCGCCGAACACGACGGCTACCACCCCTCCGTGCACCGCCGCCGGGTCGAACTCGCCGCCGCCGGTCGTGAGTTGACGGTGGTCGACGAGGTCATCGGCTCACGACGTGACGTGCACCTGGCATTCCACCTCGGCCCGGCGGTCTCCGCGCGGCTGACGGGAAGCCGGGCCGAGCTCGCCTGGACCCGGGACGGCGAGCAGCGCTCCGCCGTGCTCGACCTGCCCGCAGGGCTGTCCTGGCGGTCGCACCGAGGCGAGAGCAACCCGCCCCTGGGCTGGTACTCCGCAGGCTTCGGCCGCAAGGAACCCGCCACCGCGCTCGTCGGCACGGGAGCCGCCGACGGTGCGGCGGAGTTCGTCACCGTACTCAGGTTCCAGGGCTAGGGGGG
>NZ_JAEIMH010000065.1:0-33570 GCF_016464295.1 Streptomyces sp. N35
GTCAAGGCCAAGCTCGCCGGCATGGGCATGGGCCTCAAGGACAGCCCGCCCGGATTCGACCCCACCACCGCGGCCGACAGCTACAACCCCGGCCCCGACACCTACGGCACTCACACCGACGACACGGACACCGGCTTCATCGAAACCGAGCAGTACTGAGCGGCTGCAGTAGAGCCGCCCGTGCGGACGGCCACTCACCACACCGTCTGCACCCACCACCGCTGTCGGCAAGAACCGCCCGTGACCGAACGGCCCGTCTTGCTGGAAGACGACCGCAAGACGACAGGTGAGGCGCCTACCGGATCTGGTAGGCGCCTCACCTGGTTCCGTTGATGACGCTCAACGTTGTGGTACCGCGTCATTGGGCAGGCCCGCAAGGATTGCCGCGACGGTCTCTGCCGCACCATCCAGCTCCTGCTGACGGCCGTCGTCGAATCGAACCCGGTAGCGACCGTTTCCGATCGGCATGGCTCGCGGAAGGTCGTGGCAGATGGGCGGAGCGGCCCGACGGCTGAAGGTGAGCCAGTACATGCTCCGCCCCGGCGACAGGACCCGGAGCCGCTCCTCCTCATGGGCGGCCTCGACGAGTTCGAGCAGCGCAGTGTCCGACATGCGCGCGACAGCCTCACGCAGTTGGCGCCACCGCACCGGCACAGCCTCGCCGCGTTCATGAGCCCGGGCCAGCTCCCAGGTCCGCAAGAAGGGCCACTGCGCGACGAGTTCCAGGACCCGAGGCTTTCGCAACCAGGACCGCAACGCTCCGACCACCGCGTACAGGTCCTGGGTACTGCCGGAAGCCATGTGCACCCCGTCCGTCCAGCAGTCGACGATGAAGTCGCGCTCAGTGAGGGCCATCAGGACTTTCGCCGAACAACCGTCGGCCGCCACCTCCGCGGCTACGTGGCGCCAACCTGGCGACGACGTCAGCTCGATCACAAGGTCGTGACCCACGCGATCAGCCACCGTCTGCAGGGCGTTCTGCAAGGAGCCCGCCTGAACCACCTCGGGATACAGCGTCACGTACTTGCGCAGGGGATCGTCCGACGCTGCGTCGCCGGCAAGCTGCTCAGCCATGGCTTCGAGTCTGCCAGGCCCACACATCGTCATCGCTGCGGCGGCCGGCTCGACAAACCGAGACTCTGGCTCAGCCGGGACACCTTAGAGTTCTGACTATGCGTCAGAAAGGAAACCAGGCAAAGGGTGTTGAGGGCCGACATTGCCGACGGCGGAGGGGAGATCCCCCCGCGATGGTGAAGAGCGGTCTCGAGTGGCTGGAAGGGGGAAGGCCGTGACGCGCCATCTGCCCGTCGCCACCCAGCTGGTGGCCGCGCTCGGCGAGGAGGGCATCGCCGCACGGCGGCTCAAGGAGCAGGGGTTCGACGGCGCCTTCACCTTCGAGGGCGGCCACGATGTGTTCTTCCCGCTCGTGACCGCCGCGCGGGAGGGCGTCGGGCTCGACCTGATGACCAATATCGCGGTGGCGCTGCCCCGTTCGCCGGTCCACCTCGCGCATGCGGCCTGGGATCTGCAGCACCTGTCCGGCGGCCGCTTCCGGCTGGGGCTCGGAAGCCAGGTCAAGGCACATGTCACCCGCAGGTACGGGTCCCGGTTCGACCCGCCGGTCGGCCGTATGCGGGAGTGGGTCCGCGCGACCAAGGCCGTACTGGACTCATGGGCCGGCGGCGAACCCCTGGCCTACGAGGGCACCTACACCAGCCACACCCTGATGCCACCGACGTTCCGGCCGGAGCCCTCGCCGTACCCCGTCCCACCGGTCCTGCTCGCGGCGCTCGGCCCGCGGATGACCGCAGCCGCCGGCGAGGTGGCCGACGGACTCCTCGTGATGCCGTTCAACAGCGCACGGCACGTACGAGAGCGCACCCTGCCCGCTCTCGCCGAGGGCCTCGCGGCTGCGGGGCGGCCTCGACTCGGTACCGCGGGAGACACGTTCGAGGTGGTGGCCGAGGTCATCGTGGGGTGCGCACGGGACGAACGGGAGCTGGCTCAGGCGACGGCCGGGGTACGGAGGCTGCTCGCGTTCTACGCCTCGACGCCTGCGTACCGGCCCGTCCTCGACGTCCACGGCTGGGGTGAACTCCAGCCGGAGCTACAGGGGTTGACCCGTGCCGGACGCTGGGATCAGCTGCCCGACGCGATCGACGACACCATGCTCCACACGCTGGCCGCGGTCGGCTCGCCGAAGGACGTGGCCGCCGAGATTCACGCGCGTTGGCGGGGCGTGGCGACCCGGCTGGCGTTCTACCAGCCCTACAGCGCTCAGCCCGACACCACGGGCGAGCTCTTGGCGGCGATCCGCACGGAAGGCGAGTGACGTGGGTGATGTGGGTGATGTGGGTGACGTGACCGAGGTCCGCGTCGACGTCGAGTCGACCGGCGTCGCCGTGATCACCCTCGACGGACCCAAGCGCCTCAACGCGCTGTCCGGCTCCACCCTGCGCGCCCTGGGCGCCGCCTACCGCCGCTGTGACACCGACGACGCCGTACGGGCCGTCGTCCTCACCGGTGCCGGCCGCGCCTTCTGCGCCGGTGCCGACCTCTCCGCACGGGCGGGCGCCTTCGATGCGCCCAAGGGCGAGTTCACCGCATCTCCCGTGCGGCCGCCGGCCTGGCGGGTGCGCAAGCTGGTAATCGCGGCGATGAACGGCCACGCGATCGGCATCGGGCTCACCGTCGCGCTGCAGTGCGACGTCCGGTTCGTCGCCGAGGACGCCGAGCTGGCCATTCCGCAGGTACGGCGCGGCATGATCGGCGACTGCCAGTCCCACTACACGCTGCGGCGCACGGTCGGCCTCGCCGTCGCCGCCGGACTGCTCCTGACCGGACGGGCACTGACCGGCCGCGAGGCCGCCGGCCGCGGCGTCGCAGGGCGCGCCCTGCCCGCTCCCGACGTACTACCCGCCGCCCTGGCGCTCGCCCGCGATACGGCGGCCGAGGCCAACCCCGCCTCGGTCGCGCTGAGCAAACGACTGCTGTGGTCGGATCTGGACGCCGACGCCGTCGAACGGGCCGAGACCCGGGCCCACCTCGCACTCCTCGGCACCGACGACGCAACAGAGGGCGCCGCGGCCTGGCGGGAACGCCGGTCACCACGGTGGAACTCCAAAGCCGGTGACCACGTGGACCCCGCGTGAACCTCGCGCGGGCCATGGGGCCACAGGGCTTGAGGCACGTATCGGCTCTCACGCCACCGGCTGGACCCTCACCGTCGTACAACCAGCGGCCCGCGCCCGCCCCTTCGGTCAGACAGCTGCCGGAGCACCGAGCAGCGCGGAGGCGTTCTGCAACGGGCTCAGGACACGCATCGGCGCTGCGGCCTGGGGAAGGCCACGGCAGGTGAACCCGAGTCGGGTCATGGCCCGCAGGACTTCACCGGCACTGAAGTCGCGGCGGTCCTGGCGCGTGATGACCTGCCCGACCTGCTTGAGCGGATAGGTGCGGCGGCCGATGATCACGGACTCGCCGATGACCTGCTCGGGTTTGACGCCCTTCATGGATTCCAGGACCCCGCTTCTGGTGAGCTCGAACGGGAAGCGGGCGATGACACAGCGCATGATGCCTCACAGGGAGAGGAAGGGGAGGGTGACGCCGCGCTGAGGGGGTCAGCGGGCGAGGGCGAGGATGCCCAGGGCGCTGCCGTACTCATCGACGACGGGCAGGGCGGCGAGGCGGCGGTCGCGCATGGAGTGCTCGGCTTCGGCCATCGTGGTCACGGGCGAGGCGAACGGCCCGCGGTCGTCGAGGATGTCGCGGAGCTGGACGCGATCCGTGTACGCGGAACTGTCACGGACCGCGGCGAGTTGGGCCTGGGTGACCAGTCCGGTGCACAGGCCGTCGTTGTCGCAGATGAGCAGGTGCTCGGTGCGGGCGCCGGCCATGAGGGACAGGGCCACCTCGACGGTCATGTCGTCACAGACCTGGGGTCCGGCCGGTTCCATGGTGTCGGTCACCGTCCGGGGTGAAGGGATGGCTCTGGCCGGGCGGGGTTGCATCTGATCCAGCGTCAAAAGGTGCCTCCTGCGAAGATGGGCCGGCTTCCTGATCCAACGGTGCTCAGGCCGCCGCGTCGAACGCGGATCGCCGAGTGCTCGTGCGACGGGCCGCCGAAGCGGGGCTGCGCCGACCGCGGGAGGCCGTACCGCTCCGGCGCCGCTCGGCCACCGGCGCGGTGATCGTGACGGGGATGCCGGACGGGGCCTGGGCGCCGGTGATCTCGCTGAGGGCCGCTTCGCCGGAGCGGACCTGGGTGGTCTGCGGAACGATTCCGGCGGTGGCCATGAGGCGGGTCATGTCGCGACGCTGGCCGGGCGTGACGAGGGTGACGACGCTGCCGGACTCGCCGGCCCGTGCGGTGCGGCCGCCCCGGTGCAGGTAGTCCTTGTGATCGGTGGGCGGGTCCACGTTGACGACGAGGTCGAGGTTGTCGACGTGGATGCCGCGCGCCGCGACGTTCGTCGCGACGAGGACGGTGACATGCCCGGTCTTGAACTGCGACAGCGTCCGGGTGCGCTGCGGCTGCGACTTCCCGCCGTGCAGGGCGGCGGCCCGCACCCCGGAGTTCAGCAGGTCCTGCGTCAGCCGGTCGACGGCGTGCTTCGTGTCCAGGAACATGATCACCCGGCCTTCGCGGGCCGCGATCTCGGTCGTCGTACGGTGCTTGTCGGCGCCGTGAACGTGCAGCACGTGGTGCTCCATCGTGGTGACCGCGCCCGCGGACGGGTCGACGGAGTGCACGACCGGGTCGGTGAGATAACGCCGCACCAGGAGGTCGACGTTGCGGTCGAGGGTGGCGGAGAACAGCATCCGCTGGCCTTCGGGACGGACCTGGTTCAGGAGCGCGGTGACCTGGGGCATGAAGCCCATGTCGGCCATCTGGTCGGCCTCGTCAAGGACGGTGATCGCGACCTGGTTCAGCCGGCAGTCGCCCCGGTCGATGAGGTCCTTGAGGCGGCCCGGCGTCGCGACGACGACGTCCGCGCCGCGGCGCATCGCGCTGACCTGCCTGCGGATCGGCATTCCCCCGACGACGGTGGTCAGCCGCAGCCTCACCGAACGGGCGTAGGGAGCAAGGGCGTCGGTCACCTGCTGTGCCAGCTCGCGCGTGGGCACCAGTACCAGGGCCAGCGGCTGGCCGGGCTCGGCGCGCTGTCCGGCGGTACGGGCCAGCAGCGCCAGGCCGAAGGCGAGGGTCTTGCCGGACCCGGTACGTCCCCGGCCGAGGACGTCGCGGCCCGCGAGGGTGTTCGGCAGGGTCGCGCCCTGGATCGGGAACGGAACCGTCATCCCCTCCGCGGTGAGCGCGGCCAGCAGTTGCTTGGGCATGTCGAGGTCGGCGAACGTCTCGACGGCGGGCAGCGCCGGAGTGATCGTCTTCGGCAGCGCGAACTCACCCGACACCGCCGCGGGCCTGCGGCCCTGCCCAGAGGGGCGGCTCTGCCCTCCCCCGGAACGCCTCGGGGTGGACGAGCCGAAACGGCTGCGGGAAGAGCGACTGTTCGTACGTGCGGGGTTCATTCAGAACCTTCCTTGATACGGCGCCTGGACTCGACCTCACGTATCAAGGAATTCTCGCAGCGAAACAACAGCGCAGAGAATCCAGGAACGGGCCGAATAGCATGCGAAAGCAAATAGGCTTGCAGTGAATTCAATGCGCGGGCGATGAAATACGACGTCTGTATCGACGTCGCGTGAAAGAAACCCGCAGGAAATGTCCGCAGCTGGGGCCCGCACCCCGAGGGATGCGGGCCCCAGCTACGAAGTGCGTGTGAGCGTCAGACCGGAACGATGTTCTCGGCCGTCGAGCCCTTCTGGCTCTGCACGATGTCGAAGGTGACCTTCTGGCCTTCGAGGAGCTCACGGAAGCCCTGGGCTGCGATGTTCGAGAAGTGGGCGAACACGTCGGGTCCGCCGCCGTCCTGCTCGATGAAGCCGAAGCCCTTGGCCGGGTTGAACCACTTCACAGTGCCAGACGCCATGTCGAACTCTCCCTTGGGGCAGTACGCCGGTATCCGCGAGCCGCGGATGCCGGGTCGCCGCGATGATGCCCCGTCCGGAAGATGACCGGAAATGCAAAACGCTTTACGCGGCAGAAAATGCCGACGTCAGCGTTGAAATTTTTGGGAACCACGACTGCAACCTGAGATCGACAGTAGCATGCGGTAGCAGCCCGTGACGGCCTTTTGATTCCACTCTGTTCGTTGCGGCAAACACGCTGTCCGCGCGGTGCTTCAAACTCTCGTCCCGCCGTCATAGATATTCAGCCGGCGGACATGGGGTTCCCCGTTTCCGCGAGCTGGGCCGGAAGGTAGTCGACCTCGTCCGCGCGTCAGCCTCCAGGCCGCTGCGCGACACCCGACGTCTGCTCTCGCGCCGATGAGGTCGCGAGCGCCGTCCCGAGGGCGGTCCTTGCGTAACGGACGAGGCGACCCCGGCGGTGCCGATCGACCAGCCCTGCCCGCAGCAGAATGCCGAGGTGGTACGACACGGTCGCACTGCTCCAGCCGGTCCTGCGGCTCAACTCAAGCGTGGACGCGGGCATGTCGAGCGTGGTCAGCAGCGCCGCCCTGGTCACGCCCACGAGTCCCGTCAGGGCCGATTCCGCCGCGCCCGCCGGGCGCTCCCCGAGAGCGCCGATGCCGCGCGCCCGGTAGAACAGCACCGGCGTGTGCGGACGTTCGGCAGCGAACAGCACCGGGCCGACATGCGTCGTGGTCGGCACGAAGAGCACTCCATCGTCAGCCCAGTCGATGATCCCGGAGTAGGTGCGCTCCAGGACGAGTTCGGTACCTGTCCACCGCATCCGCTCGCCGAGATCGTCGAGTACCGCCGCCGCGCCGTGCGCGGCCATCCGGTCGGCACGGTGGCCGATGTCGGCATCCAGAACCGCTCGGATCCGTGGCCAGTCCGGCGCCAGTACGGACTCGAACAGGGTTGCCATCGCTGTGGCGGCAGCAGCCGCCACAGCGGCGCCCCCGGCCCGTGCCACCCCCGCCAGCTCCGTGGGCCTCGGGCGTCGCCACCGCTCGTAGGTTGCCTCGCTCCCATGCAGCGCGAGGACGTGGGGCCACACATGCCGGCCACGGATCGCGATGTCGAGCTGATAGTCGACCTCCTCGCCCGGGGTCGCCGCGATACGGGCAGCCACGTCCGGCATCGACTCGCCGTGGCGCGGCACAGGTGTCAGGAAATCCGGGGTGTAGCTGTGATCGGCGGGCACCAGCGCCTCCAACAGCGCCAGCTGCCCCGGCGGTAGGGCCCGCCGGGCACGCGCATGCCACTCCCGTGCGTGAGCGGCCGGATGCCGGCCGCGGTGCCGGAGCACACCGAGCACCTCCATGGCCGCAGACGTGACAAACCGCGATCTGCTCCACGCCCGTGCGTCCAGCTGCAGCCTCATCGCCATCCCGCGAGTGTCCCATCGCCGCCGGAACGGGCTGATGGATTCGAAGGGCCTCGAATGCATGGAAGCCACCGCCGCCCCCACCGGAGGGTGATCCGCGACCGTGTCACCACCACCGAGGAGGGGCCTTGAGCTCGCACCGAACGCCTACGAACTCCGACCACAGCCGGCCTTCCGCCGCCGTCAGCCGACGCGGCATCATGCGCATGGGCACCGCCCTCGGCGCGATGGGGCTCCTGGCCACCGCCACTCCGGCGTCGGGGGGCGGCGGCGCCCCCGCCAACAAACCCCCACCGCGCCAGCCGATTCTGGTCGGCGCCAACCCCGGCCTCCAGCTCTTCGACAGGTCGGGCTCGTGCACGGCCTACATCTCCACCTGGCAGGTGGAGTGGTCCACCCATGGCGCGGGGAACGTTCTCGTGCTCTGGCGGCCGGACGGAGTGAGGGTTGTCGGGGAGGACCCGCACCTCGCGCTCTGGCTGGCCGATCACTTCGTCCGCCATTTTCCCGAACTCGAAGGCCTGCCTTGGACCGCCCCCCGATTCCATCGGTCCACGGTCCAGGTGCGGCTCGACCTCGCGTCCGGGTTGCAGGCCCGGGGCGGAGGAATCGACGTGCGCATGGCCGAGGTGCTCGACCGGCGCGCCTTCGCCACCGACCAGTTCCCGCTGGGCGGCGTGGAACACAGCCTGAGCCTGGTGCTCGGCCCGTGCGGACGGGCCCGGGCACTGGTGGACGGCCGTGTCCAGCCCGGCGAGATCAGTCGGGGAGGAACTCCGGACCGCCCGTCGTCGTCGGCGTTCCTCGCCGCGGCCGAGGTGTGGCGCGCCTGATCCTCCAACCGAGACGGGCCACATACCCCAGTCGGAGCCGTCGGCTTCCGACACAAGGTTCGTGATGTCGCGGCTCGTTACGCGGCAAAGCCGATCGCGGTGCAGTACTCGTACGCGCCGTATTGGCTGCCCAGATCGGGCAGGACGTGGTCCGTCCACGCCGTATCCAGGCCCGCCGCGTCGCCGGCCGCCCACGCCGCGACGATCGCGTCCCACCGCCGCACGTTCATGTCACGGAACGGAACTACGCGCTGCTGAGGGCGACTCACACCGGACTGGTTGAGCGGGTGGATCTCCACGCGCGTTCCGCGACCTGCGCGGTTGAGACGCTTGAGGAGATGCGCGGCGACGTTATTGCGGCGCACCGTGCGATACGCGGCATCGATCTTCCGCAGGTTGCTGGCGCTCGGACGGCGTTTCCCGTCCAGCCAGGCCTTGAGGGTGCGGTCGGTGACGGTCAGGCCCGCGGCGCCGGCGGCATTGCGGGCGTGGGTGGTCCGGGTCAGATAGTGCAGCCGTGCCATCAGACCGCGGGAGGTGGTGGCAGGGGTGGCGAAGTAGCCGGCGAGGTCATCGAGTTTGCGGCCCACCAGCTCGCTGCCCTTGGCCCCACGGGCACCGTATTTCCCGAACTCCTGGGTTCTCTCCGGCACCTACCCGACGCCCCGCTTCCCGATCGATTCCACACTCAACTCCATAGCCTATTGGGGTCGGTACGCGGCTACACCCCAGGCCTACGCCACCCGCGTGTCTTCACACACCGCTCCACACCATCCGCAGCCCCTCGACCAGGCTTCCCCTCCCGTAGACGTTGTCGACGGGCTCGATCCCGGCTCCGCAACGTCAGCGCGCGGCGATGCGTGACTTCTTGACCTTGTTGCCGCAGGTGTTCATGGAGCACCAGCGGCGGGTGCCGGCGCGGCTGGTGTCGAGAAACAGCCCCGCGCATCCAGGGCCTTCGCAGTTCTTGACGCGGGTGCGGTCGGGGCCCCCGAGGATGCGGATGGCATCCGTGGCGAGGACCCCGAGGGCGTCCCTGACAGGAGTCGTCCCCGTCAGCTGCCATGCTGCGCGTCCGCGGTCCATGACAGCCTTCGCGTGCCCAGCGGCAGCAGACGAGTTGAGGGCGCGGACATCCTTCGGTCTCGGCTTTCCCCCGGCGGCGATCGCCGACCCGATCCGGTAGATCGCCTCGCGCAGTCCGACGGCGTCCTCCAGATCGGTCTGTGACACGTCTGGGACGTCCAGCCCTGTCGCCCCGAGCCACATCTTCAGTCGTACGGGGTCGGCCAGCCGCTCCCTCGGCGCCAGGCCGGCGCGATCGCTGACGGTGGCGGTGAACCGGAACGCCAGCACCTCGTTGTCCATCCGGAACACACGCCGTACATCCCCGGTCATTCCAACCTCCGCGGTGAGCGAGCCCGGAACTCCTTCAACCGGTTCGTTGCGATCGTAACTCCATGACATCCTTGAACTGCTTCAGACGGTTCAGAGGAAAGCAGAGGTGCGCAGCGTGAGCAGCATCGCGGTCATCGGTCTGGGAGCCATGGGGGCACCCATCGCACGCAACCTCGTGAAGGCCGGCCACGACGTGGTGGTGTGGAACCGCTCCGACGGGCCCGCGGCCGAACTGGTCGCAGCGGGGGCCCGCCGCGCCGCCTCCGTCGCAGAGGCCATGCGCTCACCAGTGGTCTTCTCGGTCCTGTCCGACGACCGGGCCGTCGCCGAGACGTTCATCGACTCCGGCGTCCTCGCTCGGACTCCGGGCGGGACTGTCCACGTCAACCTCGCCACGGTGAGTACCGACCTGGCTCGCCGAGCCGGCGCGGCACACGCCGAGCACGGTGTCGGATATGTCGCGGCACCGGTCTTCGGCCGCGTTCCGGTCGCCGAAGCCGGAGCACTCAACGTCCTTGCGGCCGGCGAGCAGTCGCTGCTCGAACGCGTGCAGCCGTTCTTCGATGTGATCGGCTCGCGGACCTGGCGCATCGGCGACCGGCCGGAGCAGGCCAACATCGTGAAGATCCTCGGGAACTACCTGATCGCCTGCGCGATCCAGTCACTGGGTGAGGCCGTCAGTGTCGCGGAAGGCGCCGGGGTCGACTCCGGGCACCTGGTCGAACTGCTGACGTCAACGCTCTTCCCGGGACCCGTGTACACCGGCTACGGCTCGATGATTGCCGAACGGCGCTACCAGCCGGCCGGATTCACCACAGACCTGGGCCGCAAGGACCTCCACCTCGCGCTCGACGCGGCAACCGACCAAGGTATTCCGCTCCCGATCGGCCAACTCTTGCGTGCTGTCTTCGACGAGGCCATCGCCGACGGTCGCGGGGCGGACGACTGGGCGGTCATCGCGGAACAGCAGCCACGGTGACCACCCACGGGGAGCGTACCGCTCCCCCTGATGTCGAACCGACTCCCGTATTGGGCCGTTGAGTTGGGCGACGGCGCCGCGCTCGGTGGCCGACGCGAAGGCCGTTGCTCCGGTTACGGCTTCGGCGGCAGCGGCTCACGCGCGGTGGAGATCGACGCGTACAGCCTGTCGAAGTAGCTGCGCAGTCGTTCCGCCATGTCGACCTCGTCCGGAGTGAGGGCCCACTGGAGTTGGTGCCCGTCCATGACGGCGACGATCTCCTGGGCCACGGCCGTGCAGTCGGTGTCCGCGGCGAGTTCGCCCGCGTCGGCCGCGGCCCGCAGGGTGTCGGTGAGGCGGCTGAGGACCATCGCGTAGCGCTGCTTGAAAAAGGCGTGCGCGGGGTGTCCGGGTTCGCAGGACTCGCCGATCAGGACGTTGAACATCCTCGTGCGGCCGGGGCGGCGGCTGTTGTACTCCACGAGGTCGGTCAGGCGCCGGAAGCAGTCCGCGGCCGAGTCGAAGTCCACCGTGAAGAACTGCTCGATGTCGTGTTCCTCGCTGTGCTCGAGGACGGAGACGAGCAGGTCCTCCTTGCTGCGGAAATGGTGCAGCAAGCCGCCCTGCGTGACACCGACTTCCTTTGCGATCCGGGCCAACGAAGAGGCGTGGAAGCCCCATTGGGCGAAGTGTTCGACCGCCACGTCGAGGATGCGCCGCCGCCGTTCGTCGCCCACGGCGTACGGGCCGCGCGCCTTGGCCGTGTTGCGGGAGTGGCGGCTGTTCGTCCGGTCCATGTGGATCACCGTAGCCCGGGCCGCGCACGGGACCGGGAGTGACCTGTATCACTTTCCGAAAACCTACTGGGCACTCGGGTTTCGTGCTTTTCTGTGCTCGCCCCGATGGGCGATCCCCCTCTGCGTCAGCTGTGTTGACACGTGTCAACACAGGCCGCTTCTGTGCCCCGTCCCCGTACAGCCGCACCTGAGGAGTCGGACATGAGCACTGCCAGTCCCGGAACCCGGCCCACACCCGATGCACCACACCCCTCCCCGGCCGACGAGGAGACGAGTCCGCTGCAGGCAGGGCGGCTCGGCCCGCTGTTGTGTCTGCTCGCCGTCGGCAACACCGCCATGTTCATGATCTACATGGGTGTCGGCCAGGTGCTGCTCCCCGTACAGATCGAGGCGCTCGACCCCGCGGACAAGGTGGCCAACCTCGGCCTGGTCAGCGGCGTTTCGGCCGTGTTCGCGACCCTCTTCAACCCGCTGGCCGGACTGCTCTCCGACCGCTCGGGGCGGCGCAACCCCTGGATACTCGGCGGCGGAATCGCCGCGCTCGGAGCGCTCGCCCTGCTGGGCGCCGTTCGCAGCGTCCTGCTCGTCACCATCGGCTGGTGCCTGGTCCAGGCCACGATGAACGTCTACCAGGCGGCCATCACCGCCGTCGTCCCCGACCGCGTGCCGATGAAGCGCCGCGGCCTGGCCTCCGCCATGGTCGGCATCGGGACACCCGTCGGCACGATCATCGGCGTCACGATCGCCTCCGCGTTCGTGCCCGGTGACGTACGGACCGGTTACCTCGTGCTGGGCGCGCTCATCGCCCTGACGGCTGTCCTGTTCACCACGCTCGTACGGGAGACGAAGCAGCCCGTCGTCCAGCCGGAGTCCGTGGGGCGCCAGCTCACCGCGCTCGTTTCGGCCCTGCGCACGCACGACTTCCGGTGGGCCTTCATCGGCCGGTTCCTGCTGGTACTCGGCTACTTGTCCATCGTGCTCTACCAGCTGTACATCCTGCAGGACCACGTCGATCTGCCCGACGGTCTCTCCCCGGCCGGCGCCCTGGCGATCCTCTCCCCCGTCACCGCGGTCTGCACCCTGGCATCCACCGTCGTCGGAGGAGTCCTGTCGGACCGTGTGGGGCGCCGCAAGCCGTTCATCGCCGTCTCCTGCGTCTTCACCGCGATCGGCATGATGATCCCGGTCCTCAGCCCGACCTGGACGGGCATGCTCGTCTTCGGTGTGGTGACCGGACTGTCCTTCGGCTGCTTCATGGCGGTGGACACCGCCCTGGTCACACTCGTCCTGCCCAGCGCGGACGACGCCGCCCGTGACATGGGCGTCCTGAACGTCGCCAACGCGGGCCCGCAGATCATCGCCCCGTTCATGGCCTCGGTCGTCGTCGGCTCACTCGGCGGCTACCCCGCGCTGTTCATCACCGGCGCCGTGATCACCGTCCTGGGCGCCCTCTCGGTGATCCCGATCCGCGGCGTGCGCTGACCTCTCCGCCGCACATCACGCCCTCGCCCCGCCTTCGCCACCGGAGAAACACATGCTCCCCGCTGTCCGCAATGACGGTCACCCCTACCAGGATCCGGCCCGCTCCGTCGATGAACGCGTCGACGACCTCCTCGCCCGGATGACCCTGGAGGAGAAGGCCGGACTGCTCTTTCACACCGTGCTCCCGATGCACCCCGACGGCCGTCCCGTTCAGCTCGGTGACGAGGCGTTCGTTCCGGCGGACACCACAGGCGCGATCCGCTCGAAGCTGATGAGCCACTTCAACCTCTTCGGTACGGCCGCGCCCCGGCAGATGGCGCAGTGGCACAACACCGTCCAGGAACTCGCCGCCGGCACCCGGCTCGGCATCCCGGTGACCGTGTCGACCGATCCGCGGCACTCCTTCACGACGCACCTCGGCGCCTCCATGAGCGCCGGCGCGTTCTCCGCGTGGCCGGAGCCGACCGGCCTCGCCGCGGTCCGCGACCCCGAACTGGTGCGCCGTTTCGCCGATATCGCCCGCCGGGAGTACCTCGCGGTCGGTCTGCGCGTCGCCCTGCACCCGCAGATCGACCTGGCGACCGAGCCGCGCTGGTCGCGCCAGTCCGCCACCTTCGGCGCCGACGCCGTGCTGACGGCTGAACTGGTCCAGGCGTACATCCTCGGCTTCCAAGGCGAACGGCTCGGCGCGGACAGCGTGGCCACCATGGTCAAGCACTTCCCCGGCGGCGGACCTCAAAAGGACGGCGAGGACCCGCACTTCGCCCACGGGAAGGAGCAGATCTATCCCGGCGGGATGCGCGAGTACCACCTGGCGCCGTTCAAGGCCGCCATCGCCGCCGGCGCCTCGCAGATGATGCCGTACTACGGGCAGCCCATCGGGACCGACTGGGAGGAGGTCGGATTCGGCTTCAACCGCGGTGTCGTCACCGGGCTGTTGCGCGAGCGGCTCGGGTTCGAGGGCATCGTCTGCACCGACTGGGGTCTGCTCACCGACCACGAGATCTTCGGTGAACCGCATCCGGCGCGCGCCTGGGGCGTCGAACATCTCACGGTCGCCGAGCGTACGGCGAAGGCCCTCGAGGCGGGCGCCGACCAGTTCGGCGGCGAGGAATGCCCCGAGGTCGTCGTCGAACTGGTCCGCTCGGGCCGGATCGGCGAGGAGCGCATCGACGGGTCGGTGCGCCGCCTGCTGCGCGAGAAGTTCGTGCTCGGACTCTTCGAGAAGCCGTATGTGGACCCCGAGTTGGCCGAGGAGATCGTCGGCAGCAGCGAGTTCCGCGGCGCCGGGGACACAGCTCAGCGCCGGTCGCTGACCGTCCTGGTCAACCGCGACCGGACCCTGCCGGTGAAGACGCCGCGGCCGAAGCTCTACGTGGACGGCATCGACACCGACGTCGCCGCACAGTACGGGGAGCTGGTCGGCGACCCGGCCGAGGCCGATCTGGCCGTACTGCGGCTGCACGCCCCGTACGAAGTGCGCGAGAACCGCTTCGAGGCGCTGTTCCACTCCGGGCGGCTCGACTTCACCGAGGAGGAACTCAAGCCGGTCCTCGGCCTGCTCGACACGGTGGCGACCATCGTGTTCCTCCATCTCGAACGTCCCGCCGTCGTCCCGGAGATCGCCGAGCGGTGCGCGGCTCTGATCGCCGACTACGGCGCGAGTGACACGGCGCTATTGGACGTGGCCTTCGCCCGCGCCCGCGCCGAGGGACGGCTTCCGTTCGAACTGCCGCGCTCGATGGCCGCGGTCGAGCGCTCGCGCCCCGATGTACCGCACGACACCGCCGACCCGCTGTTCGCCTACGGCGCCGGCCTGGACCTGTGACCGGCCCGGTCCGCTGATCGTGCCGGGCACCTGGCCCCGTGACTCGCCGGCCACCCGGGGCGGACTCCCACCCCGCCCCCCGTTCCCTCCTCCTCACGTTCCGCTCGCCAAGGAGACTCCTCATGCAGCGCACCCTGCGCACGCTCCTCGTCGTCGCCTGTACCACGGGCGCCGCCTTCTCGTCCCTCGCCGTGGCCGCCGAAGAGCACAGCCCCTCCCCTGCATCCACCAAGCCCCTGGCCGGTCTGCGGGTGCTGGTGTCCAACGACGACTCGATGCGGGCCGCGAAGACCTCCCACGCCGACGGGCTCGGCCTGTACGAGATCCGCAAGGCGCTGTGCGACGCCGGCGCCGATGTCGTCGTCATGGCCCCTTGGCAGGTGCAGTCGGGCAAGGGGACTGCCGTCACCAACGGCGGCACCCTGACCCTGGCACGGCGCACCCAGTTGCCCGTCGGCTACGAGAACGACTGCGCCGGCACCCGTTCCGGCTCGCCCGTCTACGGCATCTGTCTGTCCAGCGGACCCTGCGCAGCGGACTCCCCCAGCGCCACGCCGTCCGACACCGTCAAGTTCGCCCTGCGCACCGGACTCGCCGCGAAGGCCGGCTGGAAGAACGGCCCGGATCTGGTGGTCACCGGCATCAACTCCGGACCCAACATCAGCGCGCAGGTCAACGACTCGGGCACGGTGGGCGCCGCGATCGCCGCCATCGACCAGGGTGTGCCCGCCATCGCCCTGTCCTCGTCCGGCGACGCCTCGCAGACCCGCTTTCCCGTCGCCAACTACCGGGCGCACGCCCGCTTCGCCGCCGCCTTCGTCTCGGGGCTGCGCGCGAGGAACCTGTTCACCGACCGCTTCGCCCTCAAGGTCGACTACCCGGACGTGAGCGACGGCCGGCGGGCCAAGGCGCCCGCGTGGACGAGCGTGGGTCACGGACAGGTCGTCTGGCACGCGTACGAGGCCAAGTCGTCCGCCGACAGCGACAGTTACGACATCACCCTCGGCCTGTGTCCCGGCCGGCCTGGTGGCCCGGGCACCGGGGCCGTCCGGGGCGCCGGCTCCACCGCGCTGCTGGGGCGGGGGCGCATCTCGGGCGCCCCGATCACCGCCGACCGCACCTACGGGGTCCGCACCGACGGCGGGCGAGAGCTCCGTCGCATCGAGCAGTACGTCGTCCGTCACGCCCCGCGCTCCTGAACCGCCCACCCACCGTGGAGAACCGCATGCCCGACCGCACCATGACACCCTCCGCAGCCGCCCCCACCACCTCCGCCGTGACGGTCCGCACACCCCGCGGTCCCGTGCGCGGTGAACGACAGGCCACCGGCGTACGCTTCCTCGGCATTCCCTACGCGCAGCCGCCGGTCGGCGACCTCCGGTTCGCCGCTCCCGTACCGCCCGTGGCCTGGACCGGCACCCTCGATGCGACCTCGTACGGGCCGACCGCGCAGCGCAGGCCGTTCGCGGACGTCACCACCATTCCCGAGCCGACCATCCCCGGTGCGTCCACGCTCAACCTCAACGTCTTCACGCCCGCTCCTTATCCGGCCGCCGAACTGCCGGTCCTGGTGTGGATCCACGGCGGGGGCTTCGTCGCCGGATCGGCCGCGAGTCCCTGGTACGACGGCAGGTCCTTCAACCGCGACGGTGTGGTCCTGGTCTCCGTCGGCTACCGGCTCGGGATCGAGGGCTTCCTGCACCTGGCCGACGCACCCGACAACCGGGGCGTCCTCGACTGGATCGCCGCCCTGGAGTGGGTGCGTGACACCATCGCCTGCTTCGGCGGGGACCCGGCCAAGGTCACGGTCGCCGGACAGTCGGCGGGCGGTGGAGCCGTACAGACCCTGCTCGCCACGCCCCGCGCGCAGGGCCTGTTCCGGGCGGCCATATCGGTGTCCGGCGCGGTGATGGAGCCTCAGGACCGCGCCACAGCCGAAGCGGTGAGCCGTCTGTTCACGGCCCGC
Source organism: Streptomyces sp. N35 (assembly GCF_016464295.1). NCBI lineage: Bacteria > Bacillati > Actinomycetota > Actinomycetes > Kitasatosporales > Streptomycetaceae > Streptomyces > Streptomyces sp. N35. The sequence continues at coordinate 16,680 of NZ_JAEIMH010000065.1, forward strand.
ACCGGCGTGCGCGCGACCGCCGCCGCCCTGCGGGACACCACGGACGCCGAACTCCTCGCCCTCCAGGACGCACTCGGCGCTCCGGGTCCCGACCGCGGGCCGCTGCCGATGCTCGCCCTCGCGCCCTTCGCCGACGGCGACCTCGTTCCGCAGCCCGTGGCAGAGACACTCGCCTCGGGCGATACGGGCGCGGATATTCCGTTGATGGCCGGTTTCACCGCGCACGAGTTCAATGCCGCGCCGTCTCCCGGCGGCTCCCGCGACGACGACCCGGGCGCGCTGCTCGCGCCGTTCGGTCTGGACGAGCGACGCACCCGGATCTTCCTCGACACCCATGCCGCGCACGCGGACCGGCCCGCGCTCCTGTGGGGGCAGGCGGTCACCGACACCGTGTTCCGCGCCCCCACGCTGGCCGTCGCCGACGCGCGGGCGTGCCGCCAACGGCCCGTCTGGCTTTACGAGTTCAGGCGAGCGGCCACGGCGCCGGGTGTCGACGGACTCGCATACCACTGCACGGACCTGCCGTTCGCCTTCGACCTGCTCGACGCGCAGGGCGTCACCGCCGCCCTCGGCGAGAACCCTCCGCAGCACCTGGCCGATGCCGTGCATGCCGCGTGGGTCGCGTTCGTACGCGATCTGAACCCGGGGCCGCAGTGGCCCCCGTACACCGAAGAGGGGCGGCAAACGATGGTCTGGGACGACAGGCCGCGCGTGGAGCGTGATCCTTTGCGGCCGGTGCGGGAGGTCTGGGCGCGCCCTGCGCCGCAGGGGTGAGCCCCCTCAACTGTCCTTTCCCTACGGGGCGTTGTACTCAGGCATCCGTGCCCGATCGCCTCGCCCCTCCCCCGCACCCGCACCCGCACCCGACGGAGTTGCCCCATGCACCGCACCACCCCTCGTCTCGACATCCCCGCCCTGCTGGCCGCGCTCACCAGGGAGGAGAAGGTAGCCCTGCTCGACGGCTCGGACTTCTGGCGCACCCAGCCCGCCGAACGGCTCGGCGTCCCGTCCGTGATGCTCTCGGACGGACCGCACGGACTGCGCAAGCAGCCCGAGTCCGGTGACCATCTGGGGCTGCTCGACAGTGTCCCGGCTACCTGCTTTCCCCCCGCCGCCGGCCTCGCGTCGAGCTGGGACGTCGAACTCCTTCGCCGGGTCGGCGAGGCGCTCGGCCGCGAGGCCCGCGCGGAGCGGGTCTCGGTTCTGCTCGGCCCGGGCGTGAACATGAAGCGCTCGCCCCTGTGCGGCCGTAACTTCGAGTACTTCTCCGAGGATCCGCACCTGGCGGGCGAACTCGGTGCCGCATGGGTCCAGGGCTTGCAGAGCCAGGGCGTCGGAGCCTCGCTCAAGCACTTCGCCGCCAACAACCAGGAGACCGACCGGATGACGGTCTCCGCCGAGATCGATGAGCGCACCCTGCGCGAGATCTATCTGCCGGCCTTCGAAACCGTCGTTGCCACAGCACGCCCCTGGACCGTCATGTCCTCCTACAACAAGGTCAACGGGACCTACGTCGCCGAGAGCCGCGCGCTGCTCACCGACATCCTGCGCGACGAGTGGGGCTTCGACGGTCTGGTCGTCTCCGACTGGGGTGGCATCGACAACCGTCCGGCGAGCCTCGCCGCGGGAGCCGACCTGGAGATGCCGTCGTCCGCCGGTGCGGGCACCCGCGCGATCCTCGACGCCCTGGACAGCGGCCTGCTCGACGACACGGATCTGGACACGGCCGTCACCCGGCTGCTCACCCTCGTCGAGCGCGCGCTGCCCGCTCTCGACGACTTGTCCATCCACGCGTCCTTCGACGCCGATGCCCACCACGCCCTCGCGCACGAGGCCGCGACCGCGAGCGCCGTCCTGCTCAAGAACGACGGTGCGCTGCTGCCCCTGGATCCCTGCGCCGGCGGCACCATCGCCGTCATCGGCGAGTTCGCGCGTACGCCCCGTATCCAGGGCGCGGGTTCCTCGCAGGTCAACCCGACCCGCGTCGATACAGCGCTGGACGCGCTGCGGGCCGCGCTCGACGGCCGGCGTGACCTGACCTTCGCTCCCGGCTATGTGATCGAGTCCGATGAGGCCGGTCCCGAGCTCGTCGCGGAAGCGGCCCGGGCGGCCGCGGACGCCGAGGTCGCCCTGGTGTTCCTCGGCCTGCCCGCCTCGTACGAGTCCGAGGGCTTCGACCGCGCCCACATGGATCTGCCCGCCCACCAGATCGCCCTCTTGCACGCGGTCGTCGACGTCAATCCCCGTACAGCGGTTGTACTTTCCAACGGCTCCGTGGTCACTCTCGCGCCCTGGCAGGACCGGGTGCCGGCCATCCTCGAGACCTGGCTGCTCGGGCAGGCCGGCGGCTCCGCCTGCGCGGATCTGCTGCTCGGCCGCGCGAACCCGTCCGGGAAGCTCGCGGAGACGCTGCCCCTGCGGTACGAGGACACCCCGGCCGTCGGGGCGTTCCCCGGCGAGTTCGGCCGCGTCCGCTACGCCGAGGGGCTGCTCATCGGCTACCGCTGGTACGACACCCGTCGGCTGCCGGTGGCCTACCCGTTCGGGCACGGCTTGTCCTACACCACGTTCGCCTACAGCGACTTGGCCGCCACCGTCCGGGCCGACGGTGCCGATCCCCTGGTGGAGGTCGCCGTCACCGTCACCAACACCGGTGAGCTGAGGGGCAGCGAGACGGTCCAGCTCTACGTCACGGACCCCGAGGCGTCCGTCCACCGTCCCGAGCAGGAGCTGCGCGCGTTCACCCGCGTCCACCTCGACCCGGGCCACAGCGAACGCGTCCAGCTGCGACTCACCCTGCGGGCCTTCGCCTTCTGGCATGAGAGCGCCGGTCGCTGGACGGTCGAGGGCGGCACGTTCGGCCTGCGCGTCGGTGCCTCCTCGCGGGACATCCGCCTGCGGGCCACGGTCGAACTCGACGGCAACGGATTCGTCCCGCCCCTCGCCGCCGACTCGACGGCGGAGCAGTGGCTCGCCCACCCGGCGGCGGGCCCCTGGCTGCGCGAAGCGCTCGGCACCGACGGGTTCTCGGCCATCATGTTCGACCCGAACAACGGGGCCATGATGCGCGCGATTCCGCTCAGCCGCCTGGTGCGTTTCCCGGGATTCCCCGTCGATGCGGAGCAGGTCGCCGTGGCGGTGTCCGAGCACGCGACCGGCTGACCGGCACTTGCGGTGCCTCGGCCCGCAGGAGTGCGGGTCGAGGCACCGCTGCGTGGGGAAAACGGACGGGCACCTTGGAAGTCATTCCCGTGCCCCGGGTGGCCGAGGAGTGGCAAACTCGGCCGGCACGGGCGTCTCACCCACCTCAAGGACTCGTCAGTGATACCTCGTTCGTCTCGCCCCTCGTCTCGCCCCTCGTCTCGCCGACGGCGCGCTCCGCGGACGCGACGTGCGTCCCACATAGGGCGCTCGGCGCTCCTCGGGATAGCCTCCGTGACCGTGCTCGCCGCACTCGTCATGACCTTCCATCCCACGCCCACCGGCTCATCAGGCGAGGCGGCAGGCGACACGCCGACGAACACGACGACCTCCTCTGCTGCCGCACCCACGAGTTGGAGCCCGCCCGATCCGTCGGCGACCGCGAGCAAGAAGACCCCGAAGGCGTCGACGAGTCCACAACCGAAGCGCTCTTCTCCCGCCGCCCGCCCCACGGCCGCACCGGTCGCCGGTGCGGCACTCGCGGGACGGATCAGGCCCGGCACCGCATACAGCGGGACCGCCACCTTCTACGACGCCGCGGACGGCAACGGCGCCTGCTCCTTCGGCCCCACCTCCGACGTGATGACCGCGGCCATGAACAGCACCGACTACGAGACCGCCAAGGCGTGCGGCGCCCATCTGCGCGTACGGAACTCGCGTGGCGCCACCATCACCGTGCGCGTCACCAACGAATGTCCGACGTGCGTCAAGGGCCAACTCGACCTCAGCGCCCAGGCCTTCGCCAAGCTCGCCACCCCGTCGCAGGGACAGATCCCGATCACTTGGCACCTGCTGAGTCCCGCCACCGCCGAGCCCATGTCGATCCGGTACAAGACGGGATCCAGCCGGTACTGGTGTGAGATCCAGGCGCTGGGCCACCGCAATCCGGTGAGCCGGCTCGAAGTGCGCACCGGCGGCGGTTGGCAAGCGCTGCCCCGTACGGCATACAACTACTTCACCTCCGAGAACGGCAGCGGCTGCGGCGGCGCGATCAGGCTCACCGACATCTACGGAGAACGGCTGGAGTTCAGCGGAATCGGCATCCGGCCGGAGGTGCGGCAGCCGGCCGGGGCACAGTTCGCCGCCCACTGAGGTTCATCCGCGTGGCGTTCGCCCAGCCCAGATGTGCGATTGCCCGACCCTGCACCTTTGCCCCGTGCAACGATGACGCCATGACCGGTCGCCGTGCCGACGGAGCCACCCACCCGAGGGCGGCGGAATGAAACAGATCCCCGCGTTGTGGTTCGTTCTGTACGTCTCCTGCGCACTGTGCAAAGCGCAGATCGTACGGCTTGAGCTCGCGCGGCCCGGAGCACATCCAGCCAGCTGGTTCTCCTGGCCGGACGGGGCGCGGCGCGCGTACCTCAGGCTGCGCGACACCACGGTCTGGTGGCTGATCATCGACGGCAACGGTTGTTCCAACGGGCTCGGGCAGAACATCGCCGAACCTCAGGCCCTGCGCTACCGGTCGGCCTTCCGCTACCCCCGCACCTACAGCCGGGTGCACAGCGTCGGACTGCCGGGAGACGCCGGCTTCTGCTCCCACTGCGATGTCGCGTACTGCGACAAGCACTGGCTGCCTCCGAGATCGGGAGCCCCCGAGAAGTGCCCTCGTGGCCACGCCCGTTGACACCGCGTCCAGGGCTTCGCGGGCTCTGCCCTCCGGCGCAATGCGCTTCTCAGGCCTCGGCCCATCCCAAAGGATGCAGGACCGGGGTTCCGGACGGGCCCGGGGGTTCGCCGCCCGCCTCGTTGAACGCGTCCAGCGCCGCCACCAGGTCCGCGCGCCGGGAGGCAGGTATCCGCTCCACGATGGCGGCGATCTCACGGCGGCGTAGTGCGGTGACCTGCTCGACGATGTGCTGTCCCTTGTCGGTGAGGCGGAGCAGGGTCTCCCGGCGATTGCCCGGATTGATCCGGCGATCGGCGAATCCTGTCGCGATCAGCCGGTCGACCATCCGCATCACTGTGGACGGTGCCACCTTCAGCAGCTCGGCGAGATCGACGAGCTTGCTCTCGCCGCGCGTCGACAGCACGACGAGCATCCGGCATTGCGGCAGCGTCACCTGCTCCTCGACCACGGCGAGCGAACGGGCGGAGATGGCGACCAGCAACCGCGAGGCCGTGATCACGGCACGGGTCACCGCGTCGACGTCGTCGAACTTCCCGGCGACACCCGCGTATTCGGCCATGCAACCTTTGTACCGCTCCAGACGCGTCCCTCACCTCGGATCCGCCGTTGCCGGCCTTCTCCTTCCGTGACGGGAAGCCGCCCCGCTGTCAGCGGAAGCGGATACTCCCCTGCCGCACGGCAACTCGGCCGGTATGACTCTGGCGACAAGGTTCCCCGACAGCCCGGCCGAGTGGGCGATCATCCTCGCGGCTCTGGCCTTCTACTTCCTCGTGCGCTGGTTCCTCTCCTGGCGGCAGGCCAGGGCCGAGGGGCGGGAACGGCCCGCTCGGACCGCCCTCGACGAGGTGGGCGACGACGACTCGGAAGCAGGTCCGGTCATGCGGGCCATGGGCTATGACTCCTACCGGCAGATCATCGGTCTCGTCGTCTGCGCCGCGGTGATCGCCGTGCTCACCGCGATGACGCAGGGGACGCTGCGCGTCGTGCTGCTCGCGGTCGTCTGCCCGTTCCTCGTCGCCGGCATGGCCTACATCGACTTCCGCAAAGCCCGCCAGGTGCGTGCTGAGCGGCAAGGCGACAAGGAGCCCTCCGGGCGCGGTCACGCATCGCGACAGCATTGACCCGGACCCAGATCCCCGCGACGGACCTCTGCGGGGAGTGCAGTAGGCGCTTGCCGAAGTTACGGTGTCCGCATTCGGCGGATTACGGAGGCTGGGCGTGGCGGCAGAAGCGGTGGTTGCGGGCCTGAGCGGTATCCGGGAGGTTCTGGCCGGGCTCTACCGGGACCTTCATCAGCATCCGGAGTTGTCGCTGCAGGAGACACGGTCGGCCGCTGTCCTTGCGCGCATGTTGCGCGACAACGGGTTCGACGAAGTCACCGAGCAGGTCGGGACGACCGGAGTGGTCGGTGTGCTGCGCAACGGCGACGGCCCGGTGGTGATGCTGCGTGCCGACTTCGACGCCCTGCCGGTGGAGGAGAAGACGGGACTGCCCTATGCGAGCACGGCCCGCGGTGTGGATCAGGACGGCCGCGACGTACCGGTGATGCATGCCTGCGGGCACGACATGCATGCCGCCTGCCTGGTCGGTGCCGCCATGCTCCTGGCGTCCGCCCGCCAGGAGTGGAGCGGAACGCTGCTCGTGGTGTTCCAGCCGGCGGAGGAACTGGGGTGCGGCGCACACGGCATGGTGGAGGACGGGCTCTTCGAGCGCTTCCCCAGGCCGGACATCGTGCTCGGCCAGCACGTGGCGCCGCTGCCTGCCGGGGTCATCGGTTACGGCACCGGCCCGGTGATGGCGGCGGCGGACTCGTTGAACGTCACCGTGCACGGTCGCGGCGGCCACGGTTCCCGCCCCGAAGCGGCGGTCGACCCGGTGCTGATGGCCGCGCATATCGTCACGCGCCTTCAGGGCATCGTCGCCCGGGAGGTCCCGCCGGCCGAGACCGCCGTGGTCACCGTCGGCCGGCTGCAGGCCGGCACCAAGGACAACATCATCCCCGACCAGGCCGAGCTGGGCCTGAACATCCGCACGTACACCCCGCAGGTCCGTGACCTGGTGCGGGCCGCCATCGAGCGGATCGTACGGGCGGAGTGCCAGGCCGGCGCCGCGGTGAAGGACCCCGACCTGACGTGGTTCGGCAGTCTCCCGAGCCTGGTCAGCGAGCCCGAGAGCACGGAGCGGACGGTGGCCGCCTTCATCGAGCACTTCGGGCAGGAGCGGGTGCACCGGATGCCGGCGGTCAATGCCAGCGAGGACGTCGGGGTGTTCGGTGAGGTGCTCGGCGTGCCGACCGTGTTCTGGTTCTGGGGCGGCCTCGAACAGGAAACCGCCGTCAAGGCGTTCCTGGAGGGGGACATCGACCGGCTGCCCGCCAACCACTCGCCGCATTTCGCTCCGTTGATCGAACCGACGCTCAGCACCGGTGTCGAAGCGCTGGTGGTGGCCTCGCTGCTCTGGCTGCAGCGGCCCTGAGCCGCGCGTCCGGCCCTTCCCTGGCGGACGCGACCCCTTGTCCGTCCCGGCCGCGCCCGCCTGACACGATCGCGGTATGACACACGGGCAAACGCATGAGCAAATACGGGACGAGGAAGCCGAGTTGGCGGCCGCCGCCGAGGCCGGACAGGACGGTGCGTACCGCGCCTACGCCACCTTCCTCGGCAAGAACGGCCGGATGGACCAGGCCCTTCCCTGGTGGGCCTCAGCAGCCGCGGCCGAGGACGCGGATGCGGCGCGCACCCTCGCGATCTGCCACAAGGACCGGTGGGAGTTCGACGAAGCCGAGCGCTGGTACCGCAGCGCCGCCGACCACGACGGCGGCTGCGCCTTCGGGCTCGCCACGCTCCTGAAGGAGGCCGGCGACCTGGACGGAGCACAGGAGTGGTACGCGCGGGGAGCCGCTCTCGGCAACGTCCAGTGCCTCACCAACGGCGCCCTGCTCAAAGCCGCCCGCCATGGTTCGTTCGCCGAAGCCCAGAGGCAGCTGGACGAGGCGGCCGAACTCGGGGACCACAAGGCGGCATCGGCCCGTCAGGTGATCGAGAACATCGTCGACGACCTGGAGCTGTGGGAGGACAGGCTCGCGCGGGCGGAGGCGGATGGGGACGCCGAGGCCGCGTTCGAGGCGCTGAGTCCGCTGCGGGACCCGGAGTACGCGGGCATGTTCACGTACTACCCGAGCACGATCCGCGCGGCGGAGGCGCTCTGCGCGCGAGCTGCGGCGGTCGGCTCGCACAAGGCCCTGATCGAGCAGGCCGTCCTGGTGGCCCGGGACAGCGACCGGTTCGAGGAGGCCCGCGCGCTGGCCGTACGCGCGCATGAGCTCGGCTACTCCGGTGCGGCCTACGTTCTCGGTGTGTGGGCGTTCGAGCGCGGTGACCAGCGGGTGGCCGAGCAGTGGTTCGAGACGGCGGCCGCGGCGCCCGATGGTCACGACTACGCCCGCTTCTACCTCGGTCTGATCGGCATCATGCAGCGGCGGCTCGACGAGGCCGAGCGATGGCTGCGTCTCCCCGGCGACACCGAGGGCGAGGACGATCCGTACGACGGCCTGCCCAAGATGTTCATCGACCAGCTCGAGGAGATCGCGGCGATCCGCGCCGACCCGGCCCGGCTGCCCGACCCCGAACTCACCGCGCGCCTGCCCGATTTGCGTGCGGCCGCGGAGTCCGGCGGCCCCGAGGAGTGCTTCGCGTACGCCGATGCGCTCGAGCGCCTCTACCGGCTGCCCGACGCGGCCGACTGGTACCGCAGAGCCGGCACTCCGCGCGCGCTGCTCGACCTCGGCCGCATGCTGCAGTCCTGCCAGGCCGACGAGACCCTGCTCGTGCCGTACTTCGAACCCGCCGCCGAGGCCGGGGACGCGGGGGCGGCGTACAGCATCGCCGTGATCCACACCGACGCGAAGAACGAGCGGGCCGCCGGCGTCTGGAAGCTCAAGGCCGCGGAGCTCGGGCACGCGCGGGCCGCCTGGGGCGTCGGCCGGACCTCCGAAGAGCGGGGCGGGGACCCGCAGTTCGCGGAGCGCTGGTATGTGCGCGCCGCCGAGAGCGGTCTGGCGCGGCCCGCGTTCCTGGCCGGTCGCAGCATGGTGCGCTGGGGACGGTACGCCGCATCCGAGCGGTGGCTCCGGATGGCGTGGGAGAACGACATCCCCGAGGCGGCGTACCACCTCGGCAGGGCGCTGCGCCGGCTCGGGCGGAGCACGGAGGCCGAGCAGTGGCTGCGCCGCGCCGTGGCACGCTCCGGCGACTTCGACCGACCGCGCGGGCCGCTCGAACGGCGTGTCGATCCACGTCCCGAGCTGGCCGAGCTCCTCGTCGAGGCGGAGCGCGACGAGGAGGCAGCGCCACTCGTCGCGGACATCCTCGCCGAGTACCCGGGCCATGCCACCGGCCACCGCCTCGCCGGCCAACTGGCCCGCCGCCGCGGCGACCTGACCACGGCCGAGCACCACTTCGCGCAGATCGAGGAGCGGAACTCCGACCCTGGTACGCGGATGAGCCTGCGGGAGATCCGCGAGCTGCTGGCTCAGGTCACGCACGAGCACTGAGCGGTGGGCGGCCGAGCAGTGGCTGCGCCGCGCCGTGGAACTGGCCCAGCACCCCAGACCGCGACCGCGACCGCGACCGGTGGCGAATACCGCGAAGGCGTGACCCGTATGCTTCGCGCTCATCGACTGACGGGGGCCGACCGCCGGCTCGCATCGGGCCGGAAGGTGGGGGCACCAGCGTGGGTGGAGCAAGGCAGGGGGAGTTCGGCACCGGTGTCCTCGGCCGACGGCAGGAGCGGGAACGGCTGGAGCGGCTGGAGGCGATGCATGCAGCGCCGGCATACGCCGTGGCTCTTCTCCTTGCCTTCATCGGCGCCTTCGTCTACGGCAGGCTGCTCGGCGCCTTGGGCGAGGTGGAGGGCGAGGCCTTCGAGGTCCGTGAAGTCTCGTACGGGGCAGTCCCGTTCGGCGCCCTGGTCGGCCTGGTCATCGGGAGGTGGCGGGCCGGTCCCGCCCTGTGGCTCTGGGGTGCGCTGCTCGCCGCAGCCGCGGTCTTCGCGGGTGAACTGTACGGCCACGCCTTGCTCCTGGCGGAACGCGCGGCGGACGCAGGCCCGCCGCGCGAGGGCGCACTGCCTGCCGAGGGTCCAGAGGTGCACGAAGCGACGTTCCCCGGGTACTGGCTGTTCGACCACCTCGACGGCACCCTCCGGCAGTGGCTCGCACGGACGGGCCCGGAGACCTACGTGTTCGGCGCGCTGACGGCCGTCACCACGGCACTCACCGCGGCGAGGACCAGCCGACGGCGACGGCTCGAATCCGACGATCCGGCCGCCTAGTTCCTGGCTCGGCGCAAGACAGGCGTGCGCCAGGGCAGTCCTCATCCGGCAGTCCGCCGATCCTTGGTCAGCCGCTGGGCGCGATACGCAGGACCGCGGCGGTGGCCTTCGTCTTGAGGACCTCCAGGGTCATGGCCTTGTTGATGGTCGCGACGGTCCCCCGGTCGCACTTCAGCCGCACACCGCCACCGCCGTGCGAGGACGTGCCGCCGCCCCCTGAGCACCCGGAGATGCTGTACCCCGATCCTGTCAACGGCGCGCTGAGCTCCACTGATTCGCCGGTGATCGCCTCCACGGTCATCGGACCGAGTCCGTAGGTCTCGGGGACGGCCAAGATATCTCCCACCGCGACCTCGACCTCGCATGTTCCGTCCGCGCAGGGACCGGTCGGTGACGGCTCGGGCTTGGCCGGAGGGCTTGGCGGAGCGGTGGACGGCGAGGTCTCGGACCGGGATCGTCCGGAGGCGCCCTTCCCGTCCGAGGAATCCCAGGAACATGCCTGGGCTCCGGCGAGCAGGGCCACAACAGCCAACGCGGCAACAGCAGACAACTTCGTACGCACCATGGTCACCCCGGAATCCTGCTCCGGACCGGCCAAGTCCATGCCGCCGGCGGGTTCGCCTCCGTGCGGTGCGGTCACCGCGGGACAGGGACCGGCTCGTCCCGCGGTGACCGCGTCGTGCGCTCAGCCGATCGGGACGGTCACCCGTGACTGGTTGCCGATGCCCACTGTGCTGGGGCCGTTGCCGATCGCGTTCCATACCTCGACGCGCACCCTGCCGTTCGTCATGGTGCCGTGCGAACCGGTCGAGGACTTGAGACCGCGGGCCTGTGTGTAGTGCTCGTAGCCGGGCACGGGATCGGTGGCGAAGTACTGATACGTCTCCGTGCGCTCCCAACTTCCGTCGCCCGTACGGTCGTAACTCACCCGTACCTGTTGGCCGTTGGCGACCGTGCTGCCGGCGTCCACGAAGAGATCGAACTGTGTCGAGCCGCCAGTGTACGTGCCGTTGACTCCGGCGGCCGTGAAGACCTGCGGGTTGTACGGCGTACCGTCGCGGTTCACCCCGCCCGCGGACGGGAGCGCCACCGTGGCGGCGGACGACTGGGCGGCACCCAGCGCGCCACCGGTCCGCAGGTGCAGTGCGGTCGGATCACCGGGGTCGGGGTCGGGGTCCGTACCGCCGCCGCGCGTCCACACCGCCACGTAGTCCACCAGCATCGGGCGGCCGGAGACGGTCTCCGGGACCGGGGTGCCGTGGCCCGCGACGCCGTTGGGGAAGGCACCGCCCATCGCCACGTTGAGCAGGATGAAGTAGCCGGCGTGGCTGGTCATGTTGTCCCACGCCTCGGCCCCGACCCTGTTCTCGTCGACGCTGAGGTACTGCTGTCCGTCGACGTACCAGCGCAGCACGTTGGGGCTCACGCTGCGGTCCCATTCGAAGCGGTACGTATGGAACGCGGACTGGCAACTCGCGCCCGGGCAGGCCCTGCTGGCGCCGATGCCCTGGGTCTCATTGCAGGGGCCGCCCGGATTCACGCCGCAGTGCAGCACGCCCCAGACGGAGTTGATCCCGTTGACGTTCTCCATGATGTCGAACTCGCCGATGGCCGGCCAGTTCCAGTAGTTGCCCCGGTACGGCGCCCCGAGCGCCCAGAACGCCGGCCAGTAGCCGAGGGCCGGGGTGCCGGTGACGTTCGGCATCTGAATGCGGCCCTCGATGGCGAGCGTGCCGCCCGCGGGCGCCTTGAAGTCTGCTCGGCGGGTCTCGATACGGCCCGAGGTCCAGTTGCCGGCGCCGTCCCTGAGCGGGGTGATGCGCAGATTGCCGCCGCCGTCGAGGCTGAGGTTGGAGGGGTTCGCGGTGTAGTTCTGGATCTCCCCGGTGCCCCAGTTCGCAGGCCCGCCGGGGTAGTTGTGGCCGGTGTCGATCTGCCAGTTCGTGGACGAGGGCAGGGCGTTGTTCGGCCCGGTGAAGTCGTCGCTCCACTGCAGTGTCCAGCCGGGCGCGGGCGGCGGTACATCACCGCGCGCGTCGGCCGGCATCAGCACGGTGAGGAGTCCGACCGCCGCGCAGGCCGCGATCAGCGCGGCCCTCCATCTGCTCGAGGCCCCGGTGCGGGCAGCGGACGTCGTACGGCTCGTTCTCATGGCGCCTCCGTGAGGGCGTGAACCGGTGGGGGGTGAGAGCGCTCCCACAGTTCTTGTATTCACGGAAAGCGGCGGCGTCTATGGCATGACTCGGCCAACTTTTGAAGGCAGGCCGAGGATCACGGGACAGGTGTGACGCGGGCGTGCGTCACACCTGTGGTTCACGAAGGCGCGGCAGTCAGGGGCACGGGCGGGCGCGCCGAGCGGCAACCGGAGCCGCTGGGAGTGTGAGCCCACGCATATGACCCAGCGCACATGCTAAGGGCGCTAGTAGTGCGGCCGGTGCGCCGTGGAGCCGTGTGAGGGCTTCGGACACAGGGCCGTGGGGGTCGTCTGCTGACCGAGGTAGTACGTCACGTCTTTGCGTCGGCCGTCGGGGCGGGGCTACGACTGGCTGACGTTCCCGGACGGCCGGGAGCAACCGGGCGGATTCGCCCGGGACCATGACGTACCGCATTGGAGTGCACACCCCTATGGTCGCCACGCAGACCCGAACCCGGATCGCGCGACTGCGCAAGATCACCTTCACCGGCATAGCCACCGCTGGCACCGCGGCCGCCGCTCTCACCCTGGCCCCCTCCCCCGCCCAGGCCGCCGAGCCCACGGGGAGCGCTCCGGCGGCGCAGCGCGCGGCGGACGACAAGACCTACCCCGAGAACCTCGACGGCTGGATCCGCGAGTCCCTCGACATCATGAAGGCCGAGGGCATCCCCGGCAGCTACGAGGGCCTGCACCGCAACATCATCCGCGAGTCCGGCGGCGACCCCAACGCCCAGAACAACTGGGACATCAACGCCCAGAACGGCACCCCGTCCAAGGGGCTGCTCCAGGTCATCCAGCCCACGTTCGACACCTACCACGTCGAGGGCACCCCCGAGGACCTCACCGACCCGGTCGCCAACATCACCGCCGCCGCCAACTATGCCGCGGACCGCTACGGCTCCATCGACAACGTCGACTCCGCGTACTGAGAAACGCGGTAGCCGCAGTCGACTCCGCGTACCGAGAAACCCGGCAGACAAAGAGGGGCAGCAGCGCATGCCGCACGAGAACGAACACCCCGCGCAGCCGGCCGGCGCCCCACCGGCCCCCGGTTACGGACCCCCGCGCCTCGGCCGCTCCCGCCACAAGGCCCGCAAGATGGGTCTGCGGTACGTGGCCTGGGGCGCCCTGGGTCTCCTGCTCGCCACCGGCGGCGGCGTCGCCTACGCCTGGCAGCACCTCGACGGCAACATCAAGTCCACCGACCTGAACGCCGCGCTGGGGCAGGACCGGCCCGACGCGCAGCGCGGCGGTGCGCAGAACATCCTGCTGCTCGGGTCCGACTCCCGGGCAGGTACCCACGGCAAGTACGGCACGGGAGTCAGCGGGGCACGGGCCGACACCGCGATGGTCCTGCACGTCGACAAGAGCCACCGGAAGGCGTCCGTCGTGAGCATTCCGCGCGACACGATGGTCGAGCGCCCCGCCTGCACGGAGCCCGGCGGCGAAGAGGTACCGGGCGCACAGCAGGCGATGTTCAACTCGTCCTACGCGGTGGGCGGACCGGCGTGCACCGTCAAGACCGTCGAGAAGATGTCGGGCCTGCGTATGGACCACTACCTCGAAGTCGACTTCAAGGGGTTCCAGAAGCTCATCGACGAGCTCGGCGGCGTGGACATCACGACCCGCAAGGCCATCGACGACCCCAACAGCGGTCTCTCGCTCACCGCCGGCAAGCACCGCCTCGACGGCGAGCAGGCACTCGCGCTCGTACGCACCCGGCATGGTGTGGGCGACGGCAGCGACCTGGGGCGCATCCAGCTCCAGCAGGCGTTCATCAAGGCCCTGATCCACCGTGCGCACACCGTCGACCCGCTCGGCAGCCCGGCCAAGTCCTATGCGCTCGCCGACACCGCCACCAAGAGCATCAGCGCGGACTCCGACCTGGCCTCGGCGGACAAGCTGCTCGGTCTGGCCAAGGATCTCGAGGACATCAGCCCCGAGCGCACCCGGATGGTCACCCTGCCCGTCACCTACGACGCGCAGGACGCCGGACGCGTACTGCCGCTCGACAAGGCCTCGCACCAGGTGTGGACGGCCTTGCGCCAGGACCGGCCCGTTCCGAATTCCGCGACCTCGGCGTCCGTGGGCGACAAGGCCGATACGCCGGTGACGGCGGGCAGTTGAGGACGCCGCGCGCCACCGACGCGTTGGCGTGCCTGGCTTTGTACGCGAGTAACGGTTCTGGCTCGCTTTCCTTGATGCGCGCACGCTGAGTGACGCCTGACGCTCCGATCAGGCTCCGGGAAGTTGCCTGAAAATGACCAGGGCCAATCTTGGTGTGGTCGACAGTGCGGCGTCGTGGAAGAGACATCGCCCCGTCTGGAGGGCCTATTGTTCCCGTCCATCGCGGACGTGTCGGTGCTCTCGCTGGACGTAAGCCACGAGGCGATACGCATCGATGTCTGCAGTACGGCGGACGGGGCGGCGTGCCCGGACTGTGGGAGCGAGTCGACCCGGGTGCACAGCTCTTACCTGCGGTTTCCTGCGGACGTGCCGAGTGGGGGACGTCTGGTGGTCCTGCAACTGCGAGGCCGGCGGTTCTTCTGTCCGGAGCCTTCGTGTGCTCGGCGGACGTTCGCTGAGCAGATGGCGGGACTGACCCGGCGGCACAGCAGGTGGACGAAGCGGTTGCGGTCGACTCTCGCCGCGGTGGGTCTCGCCCTCGCCGGCCGGGCCGGCGCCCGGATGGCCCGGGCGTTCGGGGTGTCCATCAGCCGCAGCGCGGTGTTGCGGCTGCTCGATGCATTGCCTGAACCCGCTGTCCCGGCCCCGCGAGTGGTGGGGTTGATGAGTACGCCACACGCAAAGGACGGGTCTACGGCACGGTGCTCGTCGACGTCGAGACCCGCCGACCGGTGGATCTGCTGCCCGACCGAGAGGCATCCAGCCTGGCCGCATGGCTGGCGAAGCGACCCGGGATCGAGATCGTCTGCCGGGACCGCGCGCCGTTCTTCGCGGAAGGCGCCACAGCCGGGGCACCACAGGCGACGCAGGTCGCCGACCGCTGGCATTTGTGGCACAACCTCGGGGAGGCCGCCGAGCGGGCTGTCGCCCGCCACCGCCAGTGCCTTCGCGTCCTGGTCCCTGATCGCGAGGCGAAGGCCGACGAACCGGCGCCTCCCGAGGAGAAGGCGAACTCACCATGGCGGTGCGAGCGATCCGCCAACCGCGTCCGAGCCCGGCACGCCACGGTCCACGCGCTGCTGGAAGCCGGCCATAGCCGCCGTTCCATCGGGCGTCAGCTCCAGATGACCCACCGCACCGTCAAGAGCCTCGCCGACGCTGAGAAGCCGGAGGACCTCTTTCGCGGCCAGTGGCAGCACAACAGGACCTCCGTCCTCGATGAGTACAAGCCCTACCTGGACGAACGCTGGGACGAGGGCTGCACCAACGCCTGGAAGCTCTGGGAGGAGATCGTTCCCTTGGGCTATCGAGGCAGCTATGGCCGGGTCAGCGCCTACCTGCGAGGGAAGCGCACCTCGCCACGGCCGGTCACCGCGCAACCGCCGGCACCCCGCGTGGTGACGAGATGGATCCTCAGCCGACCCGAGACGCTTACCGAGATCGAACAGCTCCGGCTCAAGGCCGTCCTTGCCAACTGCCCTGAACTCGACGCCCTGACCGGTCACGTCCGGTCCTTCGCCCAAATGCTCACCGAGCGGCAGGGGGAACGACTCCCGCAGTGGCTCGACGCCGTCCGCCAGGACGACCTTCCCAGCCTCAACGCTCTCGTGGCCGGCATCGATCGAGACCGCGACGCCGTCATCGCCTGCCCCTGCCCTGGAACTCCGACGTCGTCGAAGGACACGTCAACCGGATCAAGATGCTCAAGCGCCAGATGCTCGGTCGCGCCGGCTTCGCACTGCTCCGCAAGCGGGTCCTCCTCGCCCCGTGACCGATGTCAGTGGCTCCTGGAACCATGTCTTCGTCCGAGACAGCCATATCAGGAGCCATGCATGGGAACGTGGGGAACCGGCCCGTTCGACAGCGACATCGCCGCAGACTTCGTCGATGGACTTGAGGGGCTCACCCACCAGCAGGTCATTGACGTGCTGGGGCGGGCATTCCAGCGAGTCACCGACTCGGGAGAACGCGTCGATGGCGGAGACGGGGCCGAAGTCATTGCCGCTGGCGCCCTCGTCGCCAGCACCCTCCCGGACAGCCCCATCGTGATTGACCCGGACGACGGCCCCAGGGAACCGCTGCCCACACTGCCAGCCTCCCTTCGCGCATCGGCGAGACTCGCACTGCATCGGGTTCTCCAGGAGGGATCAGAAATGGCAACCGGCTGGGTGGACAGCGCCGAGGCCGACCAGTGGCGCCAGGAAGTGCGACAGATCCTCCAAGCACTCCAGACACCCACTGATCACTAGTCGTGACCGTTACACGGAAGTCGTGCCAGAACCCCGCTGATCACCAACTGCTGTTGAAACCGATCGACAAACGCTGTCGCTGAACGTGAACGAAGCCAGCGTGCCCGTAGTTGGGATGCCCGTAGTCGGCGTTCCCGTCCTTGGGGTGCCCCAAGG
>NZ_JAEIMH010000065.1:33580-42271 GCF_016464295.1 Streptomyces sp. N35
CGCGGCCCGGGGGGGGGGCGGCCGCGTGGCCCCCTCCCCCGCGGGGGGGCGGCCGGCGCCCAGAACGCCCATAGCTCAAGTAATGCTCTGAGACGGCGCGAAGACGGTTGAGCCCATGGCCCGCAGGTGACACTGCCGGCAGGTGCAGCGGGCCGAATCGGGGGGGCGGGTCTGGATGCGGTGGGGGTTCAGAAGAGGTGCGAGCGCGGCGCGGGATCTGCAGCTGTACGACATCGCGTTCCTGGCGGGCGGGGCGCAGCGGGTGGCGGACAGCGCGATCATCGCGCTGAACAGGCGCGGCCTTGTCGTGGTACTCGCCTGGCGCGTGCGCACGGTGGAGGGCGAGCACCCCGACCATGCCGTC
The DNA here is from genome assembly GCF_016464295.1 of Streptomyces sp. N35. Lineage (NCBI taxonomy): Bacteria > Bacillati > Actinomycetota > Actinomycetes > Kitasatosporales > Streptomycetaceae > Streptomyces > Streptomyces sp. N35. Next base: position 33,945 of record NZ_JAEIMH010000065.1, read on the forward strand.
GAGCGTGCTGTGCTCGCCTTCTGCCGGCGCAGCAAGAGCATCAACGCCGTACGCGCTGCCGTGCAACGCTCCCCGGAGGTCGAGGAGATCGGGCGCCGGCTGGCCGCGTGGGGTCTGGTCGCGCGCTCGCGCCGGAGAGTGACGCGCGCGGGCAGGCGCCACCTGCAAGCGGCCCGGCACGACGCGAGCGTGCCCGAGTACGTCCTTGGCGGGGCCACCCTTCTCCGGGACGGCTCGGTGCGACACCGGGGTGACCACGGGCAGGGGCTTCCCGCTGGTCTCGGCCGGACTCTGAGGCGCATGGGCAAGGCCCTGGACAACGACTCCGATCCTGGCTCGGATGCGGGCACTTACGCCGGGAGCGGTTCGAGTTGCGGTGGCGGCGGAGGTGGAGGCGGCGGTGGCGGTGGCGGTGGCGGTGGCGGTGGCGGTGGCGGCGACTGAGGCCTCACCGGCCGGTCCAGGTGCACAAGTCCGCATGCTCCAGGGGGCGTTCCCGCCGAGCCGGTCAGCCGTGGGTGTGCTGATCCGTGTAGTGCGTCCGCAGCAGATCGATGCCCCAGTCGTGGCGTAGGTGCCGCCACACGGAGTGGGCGTGGTTGCCGTTGTCCTGGGTGTTGTCGTACTCGATGAGGAAATCGGGCGATCGTACGCAGTAGTAGTGCTGTTCGCCGGGGACCGTGCCACCGGCCCAGGCGAAGGAGAGCGCCTCCAGGCCGCGTGCTCGGACCTCGGACCAGCGGGCCTGTGCGTAGGCGGCGGGGGCCCGGTCGAAGTAGCGGCGCACCAGGTGTTCAAGGAGCTGTTGCTGTGGGCCCGTCATCGCGCCGTACGACAGGCCGGCCGGCAGCACGCCGGGGTCGGCGAACGGGTCGTCGCGGGTGAGGATGTCGTCCGGCGGCGTGGCCGAGAAGACCGCTTCGGCGCGCCGGGCGCGGTCCAGATCGGTGACGAGGTCGCGGGCCAGATCCTCTTCCGGGCCCAGCAATCGCCGCCCTGCGTGCGGGCCGTCGGCGATCCGTGCCGGCTCCGAGCCGATGAAGTGGGGCGTCACCCGGATATCGCCCGCCGCGACCAGCACATGGACGGCGAGGTGGTGGCCGTTCATCCGCCAGCCCCACGGGCCGTCACCCTCGGGATCACCCAGCAGCCGCAGCCAGTACCGGTCCGGGCCCCTCGCCCCGACCAGGGCACGGCGATGGCGTTCCACCTCGATCGCGCCGAGGGCCAGCTCCGCGCCCAGCGCGCCGTGCGCGGCGGTGAGCACCGCGTCGACCGCCTCGCGCTGTGCGCCGTCGAGCCCTTCGGTGGACAACCCCGGCCGTGAGCCGGGCAGATACGTCCACTCCCGCAGTTCCGCGGCATCAAGCCGGCCCGGCGCCGCCCGCAACTCGCGTACCTGCTCCGGCTCCAGGACCTTCAGGAGCGTATGCACGGCCCCGCGCAGCCCCGCCGCCACCTCGATGCCACCCATGTTTCCTCCTCGCGGCCGGACACCCTCACGCGGGACGCCGTCCTCCCGTAGCGCCCCGTACTGCGTCCTCGTTTCGCAAACTACCTCGCCCGCCCGAGCCTCAGCGACGAATACGGCGAGGAAGCGGCAGGGTGCCGTCGCCTGCCACCGGCCCGCCGGACGCTTCGGGTCAACCGCCTACCGTGAGGCGGATGTTGCCGATGCGCCCCATCGCGTCGAAGGAGACCACGGCGGCGTTGCCGGTCGGCAGGTCGGCGATCAGCTGGTGGTCTTCCATGCGATGCGGTACCCCGTGGTGCTCGAAGTACCCCCTGACGGCCTGCTGCGGAGAACGCCCGATGAGTGAGGCCCCGGCCATCAGCACGCGCGGCAGGGCGATCGGATCGAGGGGTGCGCTCGGCACCTTCGGGTCGTCGGGCAGGAAGTACACCTGGGTGGCGGGCCCGGCGGGCTGCCCGATGTATCCGGGTGCGTTGGCCACCCCCATCCCCGCGAAGGCCAGCATCTCGGCGGCCCGCCGCGGATCGTCGAAGCCGGACAGATCGAGTTGCCCTGCGGTGAACTCGGGAATCCCGTTCGCCTGCCCGTACCGTGCCACGGCAGCGGACAGCGCCACGACCTCGCTCCCGCCGAGCCCCGGATTCGCCCAACCCCACATCCAGGACCCGTCGTTCATGTCGTACGTCCCCAGGACGCCGATCCGTAGCTGCGTCTCTCCCTGCTGGTACGAACATGTCGGCAGGTCCGCGGTCCATGGCGCCTCGGGAAGGAACTCCATGAGCGCTTCGAGCTGAGCCGCGCCCCAGACGGCGTGCCGTTCCGCCTCGAGCAGGAACTGGTCGCTGAATCCGTTTGTCATGATCAGGAGCGTAGGGGGCGGGCCTCGACGACGGGTGGCCCGGGCCCCGTTCCACGAAGGACTGAGCCACTGCCGTCAGCGCGTTGATCTTGTCGTGGGCAGAGTGAACTTGCCGTAGGGCAGAGTGAACAGGCGCGCACTTCCGTGGAACACGAGGCGGCTACAGTGCCCGCAACAGCAGCCTGGTTGCTTGAAAAGGGGACGCGTGACCGAGACCAGCGACGAAACCCGATCCGCCGGAGCTGCGGCGGATGCGGCTCAGCCGAGCCGGTTGCATCGCCTGATGCGCTACCTCCCCCTGATCGCGCCCGTCCTGCTGTGGGCCGTGCCCTGCTGGCTGCTCCTGCACACCGGCCAGAACTGGCCGCTGCCCGTCGCGCCGGCCGGCACAGCCCTGTTCGCTCTCGGTCTTGTCGGCATGCCGCTCGCGATGGTGCGCGGCCACGGCCGACGGCAGCAGGACGCGGCGGCGATCGTCGGGGACACCCTCCTCGGCAGCATCTGGGTCCTGTTCACCTGGTCCGTTCTGCTCGGTGTCCTGCTGCGGCTCGCCCTGACCGTGGCCGGTGTCGGCGACGGTCAGGACCGGGCCCGGATCGTCACCTGGGCGGTCCTCGGCGTAGCGGCCGTGCTGCTCGGCTGGGGGTACGCCGAAGCCCGCCGGGTGCCACGGGTGCGCCGGCTCGACGTGCAACTCCCGCGCCTCGGTGCCGGATTGGACGGCACCCGCGTCGTCCTCATCACCGACACCCACTACGGCCCGCTCGACCGCGCCCGCTGGTCCGCGCGGGTCTGCGACACCGTGAACACCCTGGAGGCCGACCTCGTCTGCCACACCGGTGACATCGCCGACGGCACGGCCGAGCGCCGCCGCGACCAGGCCGCCCCACTCGGCACCGTGCGCGCCACCCGGGCCCGGGTCTACGTCACCGGCAACCACGAGTACTACAGCGAGGCCCAGGGCTGGGTCGATCTGATGGACGAGCTGGGGTGGGAGCCGCTGCGGAACCGTCATCTCCTGCTCGAACGAGGCGGCGACACGCTCGTGGTCGCCGGCGTGGACGATGTCACCGCCGAGTCCTCCGGCCTGGCCGGCCACCGCGCCCACCTCGCCGGAGCCCTCGACGGCACCGACCCCGACCACCCCGTTCTGCTCCTGGCCCACCAGCCCAAGTTCATCGACCGTGCCGCCGCCGAGGGCGTAGACCTCCAGCTCTCCGGCCACACCCACGGCGGCCAGATCTGGCCCTTCCACCACCTGGTCCGCCTCGACCAGCCCGCCCTCGCCGGCCTGAGCCGCCACGGCACCCGAACCCTCCTGTACACCAGCCGCGGCACCGGCTTCTGGGGCCCGCCGTTCCGTATCTTCGCGCCCAGCGAGATCACCCTGCTCGTACTCCGCTCCGGGCAGCGGTCACCCTCGTCGTAGCAAGGTCGACTCCGGGCTCGTACGCATGCGGACGAGCCCGGCTCCTTTTGATCCGGGACGCAACGGGTCGGGCAGGGAGGCCAGCCCCCGGGTGGGCACCTGTCGTTTGTCACCCACTGGTGGGAGCTGATGTTGTTGGTGGCCTTCGGTGAAGTAATCGTCAGCGATATTGCTGGCATAGGCCTCGTTCTTGGAGAGGCAGATGTGTCCCCCGCCCCAGTCCTGTCCGGTCTCGTTGTGGAACTTGACCGCAATACTCCCCTTGTTCAGGATGGATGACGCGTTGTTGGTGTCCGTGCCTCGGAACGGGCCGCTGCTGTTGCCCCAGTCCGAGTCCCAGCTGTTGCTGTAGCCGAGGACGCCGCCGTGGCAAGAGTGGTCCTGATAGGCGTACATGTACCCGTACGACGCCGCCGTGTAATTGTCGCTGCAGGTCCAGTTGTCGGCGTGCGCGTTCGTCGCGGGTACGAGCGCCCCGAGCCCTCCAAGGGTCAGAGCGGAAAGAACGGCAGGAATTCTGCGCATGGCTGCTCCGTCTTCTGTGCGGTGTGGTGGAACATCCGCTGTCGTGGTGCCGCGGAAATCTGCGAAGTCCGGTGCATCCGGACGGTTTGCCGCCGTCAGGCTTCGGAGCCGGTGATTCTTTCGGCCCGAGCTGAAGCGGCCAGTTTCATACGCTGATACGCGGCGATGTCTTCGCTGTAGCGCTGAAGTTTCTTGGCCCGGTATTCACGCTCGAGGGCACGAGCCGTTTTGCCCAGCAAGGTCTTCACCGCACACGTGGCTTCGGTCACCGCCAACCGCACGTCGGTGGCATGGGCCCGGGCGGCACTCATTCCCTGCGTGAGCGCATGGCGTTTCTCCCGGATCTCGGCTGGGGACGCGTAGGCATGGCCGGCTTCGCTCATGCACCGCGACCAGGCCTCAAGCGCTTTCACGAAGCGCTGGTCCTTGACGAGATACGGAACGTAGAGGGGCGTCAGGCTCGTGGCGATCTTATTGACGCGGAACCAGGCCGCGGTATCGCCGTACAGCTTCCCCTTGGCCTCGGCCAGGCAGCCCGTGGAGGGAGTTGGCGTACGCGGCATTCGGGTCGGCCGGGCGAGCCTGCTCGGCCTTCTGCTCGAACTCCCCGCCGTAACCGTACGAGCGAGCCCAATTGACGTCGTCCAGGACGTAGCCGTTCCCTTGGCGCTCCGCGACGCTCGCCATCGGTGCAACCCAGTAGGGGAACCCTTTGCCCTCCATACACTTCTTGACCAGGATCGACTCGGCGTGTTCGACCAGGACCTCCTCGGCATCGGTCAGGTCCCGCACCTGCCCCTTGAGGCTCCCGTGCGCGGAGCCTTGTGCCGGGTGAGCGTCCCTTTTCCCGTCACCCACGCTGCTCGTGCAGCCGACCGCGGTGAATGCGGCAACTGCCGTGATCAGCATGGCCGTACAGGCGGCCGCGAATGCTCGCCCCATCTCTTGTGCGCTCCCCCGTAGTCATTGACGTCTCGATTGGTGCGGGCTTCATCGTCGGGCGTATCTCTGGCCAGGGCTGCACGGTCAGGGAACTGCTCGAGAGCACGGCGCCGAAGTGCGTTCCGGACGCCAGACCAAGATGAGTACGAACACTCAGGCCCCAGCAGCTCCCGACACCGACGATGGAGCTCATTCGTCGTCAGCCTCAGGAGAGCACGATGCTCAGTCGCCTCGCCCAGGTTCTCGTTCCGGCTTTCGGTCGCCTCACGGTGAGCGTCGACGCCGGTGCCGCGTTCGCACGCGGCAGTCTCATCGTCGCGAACCACACCTCGCCGGCCGACCCCGCCGTCGTGCTCGCCGCGCTGGAGCGTCTTGAGGTACGGCCCGTGGTGATGGCCGCAGCGGGCCTGTGGCGCATTCCGTTCCTCGGTACGGCCCTGGCTCGCGAGGGCCACATCCCGGTTCATCGTGGAGACCGCCGCGCGGCACAGGCTCTCGACCTCGCCGCCTCCGCGCTCGAGGACGGCAAGCTGGTGCTCATCTACGGTGAGGGCCGCCTGCCCGTACGTCGGGACGCCGGCGAGCAGGCACCCCTTGCCTTCCGCAGCGGCGTGGCCCGGCTCGTCGAACGTACGGGCGCACCGATCGTGCCGATCGGGCAGGCCGGAGCGCGACGCGTCACCTCAGGGAGCGTGACCAAGCAGCTGGCGGGCCTGGCCACAGCGCCCCTGCGCCGTCCGGATCTGCATGTGCACGTCGGGGCTCCGCTCACCGTGACCGGGCACGGCCACCGGACCATGCGTACGGGACAAGCGCACGACGCGGTCACCGCCGCGTGGCGTGCGGCGGCGGGCCGGCTCGGCGAGCCGGCCGCGCTCGCCGCGTAACGGGAGCGCTCGGCCGGTCCGTCCGTGGCAGGGCCACCTGCCCTCATCGACGCGCCACCGTTCCGGTCCGCACGCCCGGTTCACCGTCAGTCGGCGATGATCGACCGGGCTTCATGGACAACAGTCGAGCTCAAGGACAGCCCGTTGCACGTCAGTTGGCGCGCGGGCGTCCGGTGGGACCGTACGTCGACCGCATACGCGGGTGAGCGCGGCGTACGGGCCGTCAGCCGGACGAGCCAGCCGTCGCTGTCGCGCGTCGTGTCCACGACCGCGTAGTGGTGCCGGCCCGCCGGACCGAATCGTGCGAGGAGAGCGGCCACCGCGGTCTGCTGGGGCGGGAAGAGGTTCGTGTAGCCGCGCAGGTGATCGGCATGTACGCGGTCGGCGAGGTGCTCCTCGACCGCGGTGACGGCTGACGCGGCGTCGAGGTTGCCGTAGTAGACGCCGTCGGGCGCGATGACGACGTTGGCGGCGAATCGGTCGCCTCCCACGTGCGTGCACTCCCACACCAGGTCCGGCCAGCGCTCGCTCAACGCCCGTGACACCGGCCGGCCGCGCACGGCACAGCAGACGTCGTGCAGGCCGTGGGCGCAGACGAGCACGACGGGCCGAGCTCCTCGGTCGCCGGGGGCATCGAGGGCGACGGCGATGCCCGCGAGGTCCTCGTCCCGCGTCCAGGTGCCCCAGGTCTGCCGGTGTGCGCCGTCGCTCTCGTAACGCAGGACAGCCCAGCGCCGCGGCCCTTCGGAGGTGCGCCGTCCGTGCCGTCTGATCAGGAGGATGCGGGCCCGGACGGCCTGGGCCGCGGAGAACACGAGCCTCTTGGTGTCGGGGTGGAGCGCAAGGCCGTCGAAGCCGTTGGGCGGCCAGCCGCCCGGGTACTCGATGAGAATCCAGGTCGTCCCGTACGGCGCCGTACCGGCCAGGGGGTCGTTCCGCAGCCGGGCGGCGTCGGCGCAGAAGAACCGGGGCGCCGGATTCACCGCCCCCACGTCAGGACCCGCCGGGTACCGCTACGCCCGCGCGCAGGAGCCGCTCGACGAGCTCGGGGCCCAGCTCCTGTGCCGCGTGGTCCCGGCCGTCGAGCAGGCGGGTCACTGCCGGCAGGTCCCGTTCGGACAAGTCGAGCCAGCCCGCCCGTGTGTGCAGGCGCCGGCCCTCCAGCCGTGCTTCGAGCGACGCCCGCAAGCGCACCCGCGTATCGGGAGCGAGGCCCTCGACGGCGGCGAGCTGGGCCAGCGGTCCCAGTGGCGCGGGCCGTCCCTGGCCGCGCCGGGTCCGATGGAACAGGGGTGTGGGGTCCGCCTCCGTCAGGGCGTCGACGAGACGTTGACGGACGAGGGCGAGTTCCTCACCCGGACCGTCGGTGCCGAGCGGCAGGGACGCACGCATCTCCGGGTCGTCCCGCAGCAACGCCAGTGCGGACTGGGCGAGTTGTTCGGCCAGGGCGTGGCGCGTCCAGGTGTGGATGCCGAGCGTCAGGTGGATCGAGACGGCGCCCTGCGCCTCGGCCGCGTGCAGCCAGCCCCGCGGCAGGTAGAGGACGTCGCCCGGCGCCAGGACGGTGTCCAGGTGGGGTTCGTCCTTCGCGGCCCGGACGACCGCGTCGCGGTGATCGGTCCATGGCTGGTCACGCAGCGGGTCGGGGTGGACCGGCTTGTGGATCGTCCAGCGTTTGGTGCCCTCGATCTGGAGAACGAAGACGTCGTGCACGTCGTAGTGGTCGTCGAACCCGCGGCTCTGCGGAGGCGTGATGTAGGCGTTGGCCTGCACCGGGTGTCCGAGTTCCGTGCTGAGGCGGGCAGCGAAGTCCGTCACCGGTTCCCACGTACGGTGCAGAGCCTGGAGGACGAGCGTCGCGCCGTCGGCGAAGCTGCGCCACAGGGCGGTGTCGTCGAGTTGGTCCCCGATCGACGCGCCGACCCCTGCCGGGGCGGTGAACGACGGTTCGGGGAGCGTGGCACCGTCCTTGGCCACGCGCAGGAACGGCGTGCGCAGACCGCGTCGGGAGATCAGCTCGTCGACGGCGTCGGCGGAGAACAGGTCGGTGAAGCCGCCGGCCCCGCGCGTGAGCAGGGGTGTGCGTGCCCAGTGCTTCTGGGCGAATTCCTCGCGGGTCAGCTGGGTCAGGCGCGCGCGCAGGACGCCGACGCCCTGCCCGGGGGGGGGGCTCCCCGGGTCCCGGGGGAGGGGGGGCCAAACCCCCGCCCC
>NZ_JAEIMH010000065.1:42281-56269 GCF_016464295.1 Streptomyces sp. N35
GGGCGAATTCCTCGCGGGACGGCGGGGCCGGGCGCGCGCGCAGGAGGCCGCCCCCTGGCGGGGCGTCGGCGACCCTGAGCTCAGGGGAAGGGGTGCTCAAACGCCACTGCCGGACTCGTCGGCCCCGCCATCGGCCCCGCCGTCGTGGACACCCGGCGTGCCCGCGGCGCCACCGTCCGCCGGGCCCTCGGCCCCTCCGTCGGCTCCACCGTCGTGGACACCCGGCGTCCCTGCGGCGCCACCGTCCGCCGGACCTTCCGCCCCACCGTCCGCACCCCCGTCGTGGACACCCGGCGTGCCCGCGGCGCCACCGTCCGCCGGGCCTTCGGTCTGGTTCGGGTCCTGCTCGGGGTTCGTCATGTCTCCTCCTGGAAGTCGACGGTCGGGACGGACGGGAGCCTGGTGAACCCCCGTGTCCCCACTTCCCAACGTCACCCATGCGGTCCCGGCCAGCAACCGGAGCGGCATCGACACAGCGATGCTTTTGTTCTGTATGTGCTGATTGAGATGGCACCTGCCGGTTACTGGATCCCTACGGCCTCGGCGCCCCGAGGCCACACCCCACGAGCGGAAGGACATGCCCATGCCCGCGGATCTCGGCAACCGTCGAGCCCTGGTCATCACGACCAACTACGGCGTCGAACAGGACGAGCTCGTCAAACCGGTCGAGCACTTGCGCGGCCTGGGCGCGCAGGTCGACATCGCGGCGACCGAGAAGGACGCCATCGTCACGCTGGTCGGCGACCGCGATCCGGGCAGGACCGTGCCCGCGACGCACCGCCTGTCCGAGGTGCGGGCCGACGACTACGACCTGCTCCTGATCCCCGGCGGCACGATCAACGCGGACACCCTGCGCCTCGAGGACGCGGCCCTGGACGCCGTACGCGCTTTCGCCTCGTCCGGACGCCCGGTGGCCGCGATCTGCCACGGCCCGTGGGTCGCGGTCGAGGCGGACGTGCTGCGCGGCAAGACGCTGACCTCCTACCCGTCCACGGCCACCGATGTCCGCAATGCCGGCGGCACCTGGGTCGACAAAGAGGTGCAGGTGTGCGGCGCGAACGGCTGGACGCTGATCACCTCGCGCAAGCCCGACGACCTCCCGGCGTTCCTCGACGCCATCAACGGAGCGCTGACGCCCGGCTGAGGCCGTGACCGTTTCCGCTCATTCCTCGACGCCGAGGTTCCGGAAGCGGCAGTGCGCCCCGGCACGCGGTGCCGGGGGGCACTTGGTGTGGTGTGTCAGCGGTCCATCAGGGCACGAACACGCCCCACCCGAGATATTCCCGCTGGAACCTGGCGTGCCGCACGGGAGCCGCGTCGAGCTCCGCGCGCATCTCGCCGGCGAGCTCGTCGTCGGGATTGGCATCCAGCCAGCGGCGGATGTTGAGCCATTGCGCCGCGACGTACCGGTCCCAGCTGTCCTGGTCGGCCAGGACCATCTCGACGACATCACAGCCCAGGGCACTGAACTGTTCCAGCAGCTCCGGCAGCGCGAGCAGGTCGTCCTTCCGGGTCAAGTGGCAGCCCTCGACGGTGGCTTGGTCCTCAGGCTCACGGCGCCAGTACGGTTCGCCGATCAGCATCATGCCGCCGGGAGCGAGACTGCGGCGCAGCAGTTCAACCGTGCCTGCGACGCCGGAGCCGATCCAGGTGGCGCCGACGCAGGCGGCGATGTCGACGGGCTCGTCGGCGACATGGCCCGAGGCGTCCGCGTGGACGAAGGCGACCTTGTCGGCAACGGCAAGCTCGACGGCCCGCGCACGGGCGGCGGCGAGGAAGACGGTGCTGATGTCCACCCCGGTTCCGACCACACCGTGGTCGCGGGCCCAGGTGCACAGCAACTCGCCCTTGCCGCAGGCGAGGTCGAGGACACGGGCCCCTGGCGACGGGCTGATGGCCTGACCCAGGAGGGCCAGTTTCTCACTGGTGAACGGGTTGCAGACGCGATGGCCGCTCTCGCGGATGGTGAAGCTACGTGGCAGATCCACTACAGGGATTCCTTCGGTCCTTGGAGGTCAGAACGGTTGGGCGGAGCGGCCGACGAGAGTTGGCCGCGAGTACCTGAACCGTCATCAAATGCACCTCTTCGAACGCGTGAAGGCTGGAAGCGGGGAGAGTACGGCCGTCGAGATCAGCATGTCCACCGCTTTTCCCGTCCTGCCGGCACCCGCCGATCCCCAGGCCCGTCGCGTACGCCCTGACGCAGCCCGAGGTGTCTGCCCGAGGCGTCTGTCAGAGGTATTGACCACCTTATTGGTCTGGACCAAGCTGTGCGCCACTCCCCCACATCGGGCCCCCTGGAGGCAGTGATGAAGCGCCACAGACCCCTCGCCGCCCTGCTCGCGTCGGCTCTCGCCGCGTGCGGTCTGCTCATGAACGCACCCGCCGCCACCGCCGCCGACATCGAACTCGCACGCAACGGCGGCTTCGAAGCCGGTCTGAGCGAATGGAGTTGCAGCGCCGGCAGCGGGGCGGTGATCTCCTCCCCCGTACACAGCGGGAGCAGGGCCCTGCAGGCGACCCCGGCCGGCAGCGACAACGCCAAGTGTTCCCAGACGATCCGTGTGCAGCCCAACTCCGCCTACACACTGAGTGGTTGGGTGCGCGGCAGCTACGTCTACCTGGGGGCGTCCGGCACCGGCACCACCGACGTCTCCACCTGGACCCAGTCCGCACCCGACTGGCAGAAGCTGACCACGTCCTTCCGCACCGGCGCCTCCACCACCTCCGTGACGCTCTACACCCACGGCTGGTACGGGACCGCCGCCTACCAGGCCGACGATCTCTCGCTCGTCGGGCCCGGCGGCGATCCGGTACAGGTGCCTGCGGCGCCGACCGGCCTCAAGGCGGGCACCCCCACCAGCACGACCGTCCCGCTGTCCTGGTCCGCGGTCCCGGGCGCGACCCGCTACACCGTCTACGCGGGCGGTACCCAGGTGACGACCGTGAGCGGCACCTCCGCCACCGTCTCCGGGCTCACCCCCTCCACCGCGTACTCCTTCCAGGTCACCGCGGGCAACAGCGCCGGCGACTCCCCCAAGTCCGCCGCCATCACCGCGACCACCACGAGCGGCGGCGGCGAACCCGGCGGCGACCTTCCCGCCCACGCCCTGGTCGGCTACCTCCACGCGAGCTTCGCCAACGGGTCCGGTTATACGCGGATGGCCGACGTGCCCGACTCATGGGACGTCATCAACCTGGCCTTCGGAGAGCCGACTTCGGTGACTTCGGGCGACATCCGCTTCAAGCTCTGCCCGGCGACCGAGTGCCCGAACGTCGAGTCCGAAGCCGAGTTCAAGGCCGCTATCGACGCCAAGCAGGCCGCGGGCAAGAAGGTCCTGATCTCGATCGGCGGGCAGAACGGCCAGGTGCAGCTGGGCACGACAGCGGCACGCGACGCCTTCGTCTCGTCCGTCTCGAACATCATCGACACCTACGGGCTCGACGGCCTGGACATCGACTTCGAGGGACACTCGCTCTCCCTGCAGAACGGCGACACCGACTTCCGCAGCCCCACAAGTCCCGTGATCGTGAACCTGATTCAGGCCATCAAGACCCTCAAGGCCAAGTACGGCGCGAAGTTCGTGCTCACCATGGCGCCGGAGACCTTCTTCGTCCAGCTGGGCTACCAGTTCTACGGATCGGGCCCCTGGGGCGGCCAGGACCCGCGAGCCGGCGCGTACCTGCCGGTGATCCACGCGCTGCGTGACGACCTCACGCTGCTGCACGTCCAGGACTACAACTCGGGACCGATCATGGGTCTGGACAACCAGTACCACTCCATGGGCGGCGCCGACTTCCACATCGCGATGACCGACATGCTGCTCACCGGCTTCCCCGTGGCCGGCAACGCCGAGCGCGTCTTTCCCGCGCTCCGACCCGACCAGGTGGCCATCGGACTGCCCGCCTCGACCAACGCGGGCAACGGGCACACCCCCACGGCCGAGGTGAACAAGGCCCTGGACTGCCTGACGAAGAAGACGAACTGCGGTTCCTACCGGACCCACGGCACCTGGCCGGCCCTGCGCGGCCTGATGACCTGGTCCATCAACTGGGACCGCTTCAACGGATGGGAGTTCAGCCGGAACTTCGACGCCTACCGCTGGTGACGCGCCGCGAACACAACTCGCTCACTGAGTGAAAGTTAGCGATCTGAACTGTGCACAAGTTGTGCACTTGTGGCCAAAGGTTGACTGCGCGAGTATCTGCCCAACTACCCACCTCCCGAAGGGCGTTGGCATGACACAGGCGGAAACCTCCCCTCCCCTCTGGCTTCAGGGGCGCGACGCGGTCATCGCCGCGGCCGCCCCAGGCGACTGGCGCGAGGAGGCTCCCGACTACCACTACTCGCACAGCGTGATGCCGGGGCAACGCACCAAGCAGCACGAGTCCGGTTCGCTCGACGCGATCGTCGAAAGCATCGTGCAGGTCTTCGAGATGGAGGTGTCACACAAAGGGGACCCGGCCACCTGGGTCTCTATGGTCACCGAGAAGTTCCGCACGCGCGTCAACGGCGGCCCCTGGGCCGACGCGGCGGACATCGTCGACAAGGGCAGCTACAACATCCTCATCGGCGACAGCGTCTTCTACGGCCAGGAGACCTTCGAGTCCTCCCACGAGGTGTTCCACACGGCGTTCCCCGAGGGCTTCTTCTGGGAGGTCCTGGAGGTCGTCTCGCCCCCGCCGGTCGTCACCTTCAAGTGGCGGCACTGGGGCACCTTCACGGGCGAGTACAAGGGGTTCGCGCCGACGGGCGAGAAGATCGAGATGTACGGGGTGAGCATCGCCAAGGTCAGCGACGACCTGCGTCTGCTCGAAGTCGAGCACTACTACGACCCGAACGCGTTCCTCGGGTCGATGACGGGCGGCTGCCCGGTCGCCCACGGCTGAGGGCCGACGGCACGCAAGGCGCTCAGCCGTGGATGACGGTCAGGCCGGAGGCCCGTACCCTCCGGCTCGTCCATCACCCGGCTGCCCCCTGCGCGCCGATGAAGGTGTCACTTCCCGGGACCGCGGAAGCGGCCGAGCGCCTTGGTGAACGTACTCAGGGGTGAAGAGTCCGGTTTGCCCGGGGCGGCGGGCGACGCAAGGGGCAGCCCCTTGCCGTCGGTCGCCTCGGACAGGGCGGCCTGCAGCGCTTCGGCGGCCTCCTGGTACCGGTCACGGGACTGCGTCATGGCCTCGAGCGCTTCGGCGTAGTGGTGGACCATGCGCCGGGCGTGGGCGAGCTCCTCATCGGGTGAGAGGAGGTGCCACCCTCGACGCAGCCGGAGCAGTGCGGCTTCGGCGTCGGGAGCGAGCGGTCGCGCCAGTCCGGCGAACTCCACGATTTTTGCGACGAGTTCCTTCGGCTCGGAGCCGTCCAGAAACACCGAGTGGAGCGTGAAGTGCTCCGCCTCGTATCCGGCATGTGGCTCGGCGGTCGGCAGCACGACGGCGCCACCGCGCGGCATGCGCACGCCACGCTCCTTGCGCAGGGCGAAGTCGGCGATCTGCGCCTGCTGGGGTGTGGCACGGTGTTCGATCACCTGGTGCCGCAGGCTCGGCGGCAGGAACGCGGTGAGCGGCCGTCGGCCCGGCCCGTCCGGGGTCATCGCTTCGTGCACCACGAGCTGGATGTACCAGCTCTCCTTGGCGCATTCCTTGAGCCGTGCGCGCAGCTCGTCGTCGTCGGCAGGCAGATGGTTGGTCCTGCCGAGCCGGATGTCCGGCACCATGTCGTGATCCCACTCGGCACGGCCGCTGTCCGGCCAGAACATCGTGGCGGGCGACGGCCAGTCCAGGTCCCAGCGCCGGTCCGCCTCCGCCGCGAGGATCCAGGTCACGGCGTCCTGGCTCTGGCGGCGCACCTTGCCCGCGTATGTCGTCAGCTGGGCACGGACAGTGACGTCGTCCGCCACGCGCCAGCGTGCCTCGAACACACGGCGGGCCGAGGCGCCGGGGTCGGCAGCAGCGTCCCGCGGGTAGAGCACGCTGGAACGCGCCGCGTCGTCGGGCTCGAGTTCCAAGAAGTCGTCCAGCACCCCGGCGGCCTTGAGCGCTATCAGGTTGCGTCGGGCGTCCAGCTCGGGGTCGGGGCCGAGATGACGCCCGCGTGCCAGCCATGCGGTATCGGGAGTGACGGTCGAGGAAGTCGTTTTCTTGGCCATGAAGTCGATCTGTGCGGGGGCAGGGGGCTGGCTCCAGTATGGGCGGCGCCGCCCCGGCGGCGGAGGGGAGGGGGGCGGGGAACGGCCGCGGGGCGGGGGGGGGAGGGGGCGGCCCCCCCCCCCCCCGCGGACCGCAGGAGCGGTCCGCGCCGCGCGGCGTGTCGGCGGTGCTCCCGCCTCCGGTTTCGGCGGGGCCGGAGGTCAGCAGCTCAGGTTGCCGCCGGGTTCGACGCCGAGCAGCTGCGTGAACTGCTGGTACTTGTCGATGCGGCTCTGGACCTGCGCGGGGTTGCCTCCGTTGCACTCCAGGGTGCCGTTGATCGCCCGGATGGTCTCGCCGAACCCGGCGCCGTTGGTCATGGCGGCGTGCGGGGTCATGGTGCCCGGGCCGCTCTGGGTGTTCCAGTACCAAAGGCCGGTCTTCCAGGCCACGGCAGAATCGTTCTGCACCAGGTCGGGGTGGTTGAGCAGGTCGATGCCCAACGCGTCCCCGGCGGCCTTGTAGTTGAAGTTCCAGCTCAGCTGGATCGGGCCACGGCCGTAGTACTTGTCGTGGCCGGCCGGACAGCCGTAGGGCTGCGTGGTGTCGCAGTAGTGCGGGTAGTTGGCGGTGTTCTGCTCGACGACGTGCACCAGGCCACCGGTCTCATGACTGACGTTCGCGAGGAAGGCGGCGGCCTCCTGCTTCTTCACCGTGTCGCTGCCGGTGTTGGAGAAGCCGGGGTAGGCCGCGAGCGCGTCGGTGAGCCCGCTGTAGGTGTAGAAGCTGTTCCGGTTCGGAAACATCTGGTCGAACTGCGCTTGGCTCACGATGAATTCGGCGGCGGTCTTTATGTCTTCGGTCTTCTCCGCCGAGGCCGTGGGGGCCAGGGTCAGGGTCCCCATCAGGGCGGCCGCGGCGGTCGTGGCCAGGGCGAGTATGCGGCGGTTCACATCGACTCCTTGGGAGGCGAGGGCGTGGGGGACGGCGCGCCCCGGGCCGCGAGCTTGACGTACGCGGGGGCGCGCCGGGGGTGGGGCCGCCCTGCCGGCAGGCGATGGGGCGGCCCCGAGGCTGGTGCGTCAGCCGCCGACGTTGACGTCGATGCAGGCGTAGAAGGCGTTGGTCGTGTCGGCGACGTTCCAGACGGCGAGCACCTTCTGCTTGCCGCTCAACGCGCCGAAGTCGACCTGGTGGTTCACGATTTCGCCGGGCTGGGCGCCCCCGTCGTCGAACTGCGCGATGCGCTGTCCGCCGACGAAGTACTCCCAGGTCGCCGTGGAGTGCCGGGCGCTGAGCTTCCACGAGAACGTGGTGCTCTTGGCGACCGGAGTGGCGGTCCATCCCTTGCTGTCGTCGTCCAGTTCTGCGAAGCGGCTGTTGCCGCCGCTGCAGCTGGTCAGGCCCTTCGGGCCCTCGACGCTCTGCGGCTCGTAGGCGATGTCACCGCACGAGACCGTCCCGGCGGCGCACTGCGCCTGCCGGCTGGGCGGATTCGAGACGTACCCGTGGGCGCTGGCGGAACTCGCGGGGAGGCTGAGGGCGAGAGCCGGGGCGAGTGCGGCGCCGATCAGGGCAGCCGTCTTCCTTCGGATGTACATGGTGTCTCCTTCACATCAGGCCGGCCGGGGACGCGCGGCTGTGGGGAGCCACGCGCAGCGGCACGGCCTCTCATGGGTGGGGCCAGGAGGCGCGAAGGTGCGCTTCACCAGGGCGCACGAGAGCAGCCCGGGGTACGGGCCAACTCCCCATGCGGAACGGTGAGTTCTGTTGGACTAGACCATAGTCGCGGGCGTTGTGGGCATGTCAAGGCCCCGTCATGGCGCCTTGCGTCTCGCGGCGCTGGGGCCCGTTGCCGGATGCCCATCGGGAGGACCCGCTGCCGCTGCCGCTCGGAGAACTCGTCCAACCTGACGGAGTGCTCCTGCGAACGTCAGGGAATGATCGTGTCCTGAGACACGATCAGCCGGAACCACCCCACTGGAGAGACGCCCTCATGCCGGACAACCCCAGCCGTCGCCTCGCTCTCGCCGCTCTGGCGGCCGCGGCCGCGGCACCTCTGGCCGGATGCAACGACAACGAGGGCCGTCGTCCCCGCAGACCCAGCGCCCAGCCCACCACAAAGACTCCCGTTCACGTGCCTGTCCGGGAATTCGGTGCGCTGGAGCGGGAGTACGACGCACGGCTGGGCGTGTACGCCCTGGACACCGCGAACGGTCGGGAGCTGACCTACCGGGCGGATGAACGATTCGCGTACTGCTCCACCTGCAAGGCGTTCCTCGCGGCAGCGGTACTCGACAAGCGCGGGGGCGACGGAATCGACAGCGAGGTCACGGTGCGTGCCTCGGACGTCGAAGGATGGTCACCGGTGACCGAGAAACACATCGGGGCACGCATGGCACTGCGCGCTCTGTGCGACGCCGCCGTCCGCTACAGCGACAACGGGGCCGCCAACGTTCTCTTCCGCGAACTGGGCGGGCCGCGTGGCCTGCAGAGCGCGCTGCGCGCCATCGGTGACGAGGTCACACGCTGCGACCGCTACGAGGTCGAGTTGAGCCAGGCGCGGCCGGGCGACGAACGGGACACCAGCACCCCTCGCGCGATGGCGCGCTCCCTCAAGGAGTTCACCCTCGGTGACGTACTGGCCGATGACAACCGTGCACTGCTGACCGACTGGCTCGTACGCAACACCACCGGCGCCAAGCTGATCCGGGCCGGCGCTCCGGACGGCTGGCGCATCGGCGACAAGACGGGCAACGGCTCGTACGGAACCCGTAACGACATCGCCCTCGCCTGGCCGCCGCGGAGCGACAGACCGGTCGTGCTCGCCGTGATGTCGCGCCGCAATGGCGACGACGCGAACGCGTCACACGACGATGCGCTGATCGCCCGCGCCTCCACAGCGGTCTTCCACGCACTGGCCTAGGCCCCCGATGCCGTGGCCGCCCGCATGGGACGGCTCATGCCCGGGCGAAGACGGGGAAGCAGGATCACATGGACACCGCAAAGCTCGAACTAGCCGCCCAGCGCTACCGCGAGGCGCAGGCCGCTCTGGACGCCGCGCTCGTCGACCTGCAGACCGAGGCGGTCACCGTGCTCCGTGAAGGGGGTGACGCGGCCGAAGTCGCCCGGATCACCGGCTGGAACCGGCGGCACCTGCGGGAAGTGCGCGCCCGAGCGGGCGACCGATGAGAGCCAGGAGAGCGAGCAGGGTGACGCTTCAGGGACGCTCGGGCGCCGGGTCTACGCGACCTGGCTCCCTTGCACCGGCCCGCTGTGCTGAGGGGGTGGCGCCGACTGCTCCGCGCCGACCCACCGGTACAGCACCACGGAACACAGCGCGGCCCACGCGCACCACGTGGAGATGAACTCCCACCGCCACACCATCGCGCACAGCGCCGCGCCGACACCGGCCAGGACGCCGAGCAGTCTCAGACCCTTTTCACCGGACACCACCAGCGCCCCGATCGTCCCCAGCAGGTAGCCGGCGAGCAGCAAGGGCGCATACGGCAGACCAATCGCGTATCCCATGGTGTGACCGCGGATCTCGGCCGCGACGGGCCTCGTGACCAGGACGTACGCGAGGACAGCGGACGTGACCACCGCGGCGGTCACCGGGATCGTCAGCCGCCGACGCTCCCTGCGGGGAACGACGCACAGCACTCCGAAGGAGACCCACAGCGGCAGCAACGGCAGAGCGATCACTGCCCAGACGAGGGTGGCCGGACCGGTGCCGCCGCCCGCGTTCCAGACGACCGCCTCGACCAGCTGATGCGCTCCGAGAAGTAGCGGAAGCGCGGCCAGCGGCAGCGCGCGGCGACGCACGCGGGCAGCGCGTGTCACACAGGCGACACCGACCACGCTGATCGCCCCGCCCGCCACCAGGTCGGCCGATGCACTCCAGCACATACGGAAACGCTAAGTCGGCGTCTCGCAGACCGCGTCCGAAGGCCGGCCGGGGCGCCGTCGATCGACGCGAGCGGGTGCGCGTCGGCGCGGGGCCAGGACACCAGTCGCACCGGCTCCGCGGTGACGTCATCCGGGATCGGGATTGCGCCGTTCGATGTACCGCGGCAGCTGCCAGGGGAAGGAGCCGAACCAGGCGTAGCTGACCGCGAAGCCGAAGCCGAGGCAGATCAGGCCGCCCAGGGCGTCGGTCCAGAAGTGGTTGGCGGTCGAGATGATCACCAGCAGCGTGGCGACCGGATAGAGGATGCCCAGCGCCTTCACCCAGGGGTGCCGGGCGAAGCACGCGATCATCGTCGCGCACCAGGTGGACCAGCCGATGTGCATGGACGGCATCGCGGCATAGGGGTTCGAGACCGAGGCGGCGCTGCCCTGGCTCATGGAGCCCCAGGTGTGGTGCACCGCGACCGTGTCGATGAATCCGGCGTCCTCCATGAGCCGGGGCGGGGCCAGCGGGAAGAAGGCGAAGCCGATCAGGGCGATGCCGGTGGTCGCGAACAGTGCGAGGCGGCCGCTGATGTAGCGGCCCGGGTGGCAGCGGTAGAGCCAGACCAGGACGCTGATCGTGACGATGAAGTGCAAGGTCGCGTAGTAGTAGTTCATGCCCACGATCAGCCAAGTGACCTTGTTCACCGCATGGTTGACGGCGTGCTCGACGCCGATGCCGATGCGGCGTTCGGTGTCCCACACCCAGTCGGCGTGCCGCAGCGCCAGGGCCTTCTCCCGGGGCACGGCGTTGCGGACCAGGGAGTACAGCCAGTAGCTCACGGCGATCAGAACGATCTCGAACCACAGCATGGGTTTGCGCGGGGTGCGCGCCCGCGCCAGGAGGCTGGGCTTCTCGGTGGGTGCGGTGGGGCGGGCGGTGGTCACGGTTCTAGCCTCGCGGCGCGGACTCGGGCGGCAACTCGGACGGATCCGGCTCCGGCGGCGCGGTCGGAGTCCCGTCGGGGCCTGCCGCGCCGGACGCCCCGGAGGGGTCGGCCGCGGACGGGGCGGGCGAGCGGGGCAGGCCCGGCTCGGCGGGTACCGGGACCGTGCGCCGGCTCAGCGCGTTGGCGCCCACCAGGACCCCGAGGGCCACGGCCACCACGGTGAGCAGGGCTTCGACGGTCGTGTCGAGGCCGCTGTTCTCGTGGTCCACGAGGAGCTGCCCGACACCGGTGAGCCCGAGGCGCCCGGGCACCAGCATCCAGAAGGCGGGCAGAAAGACCACCTGGGCCGGCGGGGCGTGCGGATTGCGCTCGATGAGACGCGTCAACAGCGGCAGCGTCACCCCGCCCGCGAACGCGCCGAAGAGCGGCCCCGCCACCGTCGTGCCCACATCCTGGCCGACCTTGGCCACGCACAGGACGAGCAGCAGCCACGGCAGCGTACGCAGCGAGGCCGAGAAACTGAGGACGAAGCCGAGACCGAGCAGACCGACACCCGCCCACGCCGCCCAGGCTCCGAGGGCGTCCACGGAGGTGTCCTTGGCCAGCGGGTGCTCGGTGACCAGCTGGGACCCGACGGCGATGCCGAAGGCGAGCAGGATCAGGACGTTGAGGCCGTACACGAGGCGGCTGGCGCCCGACACGATGGAGCCGGTGGCCAGTTCGATGGTGCCCATGGTCAGCGCGGTGCCCGGCAGGAACGCCACCAGGGGCGGAATGAGCAACTTGGTCGGGTCCTCGCCGAGCAGCGGCCCGCTGTAGCGGTACGCGACGGCGGTGACGAGCAGCGCGGCGAGCACCGGGAGCGCCAGGTTCACCAGCCGGCCGGCCCGATCCGCGTATTCGCGCAGCATGCCGACCCCGAGGCCGAGCACCGCGTACCCGGCGAGCGCCATGGAGTTGGGCAGGGTCAACAGGCCGAGGCCCATGGTCATGACGACATAGCCCAGGACTCGCGTCCAGAACCTGAAGCGCGGCCGCATCGCCTCGATCTCGGCCAGGCGTGCGGTGCCGGCCTCGGGGGCCACGGGGTGGGCGTAGACCTCGTCGATGAAGCGGTAGAGCTGATCGATCTGGTCGAGGCGCAGATCGGGGCCCTGAACGGGGGCGAAGTCGATGACCGAGTCGGGGGCCTTTCCGGCGCGTACGAACACGCCGGTCGGCACCACGAAGGTGTGCACGGTGTCGAAGCCGTAGCGGGCGCCCAGCCGGTTGATGGTGTCCTGGACGGCGTCGACGGACTCGCCCGCCCGGACCAGTGTGGCTCCGACGACCCGCAGGAAGGCGATCAACTCCTGGGGCGGTGGCGGGGGCTCGCTCGGCTCGGGCAGGTCGGGACTGCCGGGCAGCAGGCTGCGCAGCTTGCGCAGCCGGTGCCGGACGACGGGGGCGGAGGCGTGCCGTGGGGCGGCGCGCCGGGAGCGGCCGGGGCGCCCGCGGCGGGCCCCGGCCGCGGGGAGTTCCCTGTCGTCGGCGCCCTGCGCGGGCCGCGGCGCGTCGGCCATGGCCACATCCTGCGCGGTCGGCGCGCTGCGGCGCACGCCTGGCGGGGCGCTCGCGCGCAATCGGGTGACCAGGCCGCGTCCCGGTCCCTGATCCGGACGGCGCAGTTCAGCGCGCTCGCGGGACAAGGGGTGCCTTGACTGGAGGCGTGGACACTGATCAGCGCACCTCCGCCGCCGCGTACCGGAACCTGATCATGGCGACGGTGGGGTTCACGCTCACCTTCTGGGCCTGGGATCTGATCGCTCCGCTGGCATCGGGCTACCGGGACCGTCTGAACCTGAGTTCCTTTCAGCAGTCGCTGCTGGTGGCGATTCCCGTACTCGTGGGTTCCGTGGGCCGGATCCCGGCGGGTGCGCTGACCGACCGGTACGGCGCCAGGCTGATGTTTCCGCTGGTTTCCGCGCTCACCATCGTTCCCGTGCTGCTGCTGATCCCCGTCAAGGACAACTACGGCCTGCTGCTCGTCGTCGCTCTGCTGCTGGGACTCGGGGGTACGACGTTCGCGATCGGTGTCCCCCTGGTCAGCTCCTGGTTCCCGCCCGGGCGCAGAGGGTTCGCGCTCGGCGTGTTCGGCATGGGCACCGGGGGTGTGGCGCTCTCGGGGTACTTCACTCCCCGCATCGCC
Organism: Streptomyces sp. N35; assembly: GCF_016464295.1. NCBI lineage: Bacteria > Bacillati > Actinomycetota > Actinomycetes > Kitasatosporales > Streptomycetaceae > Streptomyces > Streptomyces sp. N35. The sequence continues at coordinate 55,440 of NZ_JAEIMH010000065.1, forward strand.
GCCCATGGCGAGAACCTGCCCTTCCTGGTCGTCGCGCTCGGGCTTGCCGTATTCGCCGTGCTGGGTGTGCTGTTCATCCGTGACCACCCCGACCGCCAGGTCCCGACTTCCTCGCTGGGTTCCCGGCTGCGGCAGGCGGGCAGGCTGCGGGTCACCTGGGAGCTGTCGGCGCTGTACGCCATCGGCTTCGGCGGCGTCGTGGCGTTCGGCGTCTACCTGCCGACCTACCTGAAGACCTGGTACGACCTCTCCCCCACGGACGCCGGCACCAAAGCCGCCGGGTTCGCTCTGGTCACGGTGATTTTCCGGCCGATCGGCGGGCGCCTTTCGGACCGTTTTCATCCCGCCATCGTCACCGCGGTCGCCTTGGCCGTCGTCGCCCTGTTCGCCGTGGTGCAGGCCTTCGACCCGCCCCTGGCGCCGCTGGCCACCATCGCGCTGCTTGCCATGGCCGCAGGCCTGGGCGCGGCGGGCGGCAGCGTCTTCGCCCTGGTCGCGCAGGTCACCCCGCAGCCTCAGGTGGGGAGCGTGACCGGCATCGTGGGCGCGATGGGCGGCCTGGGCGGCTTCGTGCCGCCGTTGCTGATGGGCGCCATCTACAGCGTCAAGGACTCGTACTCCATCGGCTTCATGCTCCTGTCCGACCTCGCGCTCGCGGGCTGCGTGTACGCGTACGGCCGCATGCGCACCTTGCGCACCACACCGTGAGAGTCGCCGTGGCGTGCGCGAACCGACGACTTCCTGAATGAGCGGACCCGTCTAACGACCTCGTGCATGGTTGGCCGTGGCGCGTCGGGCCTTGACCGTTGATCATGGTCTGTGTGGTGAGG
>NZ_JAEIMH010000066.1:0-19661 GCF_016464295.1 Streptomyces sp. N35
GGCCGCCGTCCTGGAGGGCGTCGTGCTCGGGGCCGGCGTGGCCGCGACGACCTGCCGCTGGTGGCCCCTGCGCGCGGACCGGCCGGCCGACGCCGCCCGGCCGAACGTTCCGGTCCCCGCGCTACCGGCCGGCCGCGGGCTGATCGCGGTCGTCAACGACAGCGCGGGCGGCGACACCCCGGCGGAGGCCGATCTGCGATTTCTCCTGCCACAGGCGGAGATACGCGTCTGCGACAACGGTGTCGATCTTGATCTGGTGCTCGGACGAGCCGCCGAGGACGTGCTCACCCAGCGGGGCGGTGCGCTCGGCGTGGTCGGCGGGGACGGGACGGTCAACGCGGCCGCGGTCCTGGCCGCCGAGAGCGGACTGCCACTCGCCGTGTTCCCCGGCGGCACCCTCAACCACTTCGCCACCGACCTCGGACTGCCGACGCTCAAGTCCACCGCGGACGCGGTGGAGGCGGGCTGCGGCGGAGCCGTCGACCTCGGCCGGGTCACCGGCGACGGCCCCGGCAGGTACTTCCTCAACACCTTCAGCATCGGCGTCTACCCCGAGCTCGTCCGCGCACGCGAAGCCCGCGAAGCACACCTCGGCAAGTGGCCCGCACTCTGCGTGGGTCTCGTGCGCGTCCTCGCCGACGGCACCCCCACCGAAGTCACCATCGACGGACGACGCCGCCGGCTGTGGCTGCTCTTCGCCGGCAACAGCCGCTACGAGCCCACCGGCTTCGCCCCCTCCTACCGCCGCAGCCTCGACGACGGGCTGCTCGACCTCCGCTTCGTCGACGGACGGCACCCCTTCGCCCGCACCCGGCTCGTCGCCGCGTTCCTCACCGGGACCCTCGCCCGCTCCCGCGTCTACCAGGCCACCACCGCGACCCGGCTGCGTATCGACACGGCGGGACGGATCGGGGAATACACGCGCGACGGGGAAGTCGGTCCGGCCGCCCCCACACTCTTCCTCGACAAGTCACCCCGTGCGCTCACCGTGTACCTGCCGGCCCCCGAGTGACCTCGCGCCCGACCGGCAGGCGGTCCTCACAGGCGACGCCACCGCGCGGAGGCGAAGGAGAAGGCACCGAAGAGGATCAGCCCGATCGCCACGGCGACGAGCAGCCACGGCCCGGCCGGGGTCTGGGTGAAGCTGCGCAGCGTGGCGTCCACGCCTTTGGCCTCGTCGGCATCGAACCGGACGGCAGCGATCAGGATGAAGATGCCGGCCGCGACGAACACGCTGCCGCGGGCCACACCTCCTGCGACGCCGAGCCCGGTGACGATCTGGCGCGTGCGAGGGCTCATGGCGGCGGTGTCGAGCTGCTTCAGGAACTTGCGCAGGGCCGCCCGGCCCGCGAGAACCACGCCGATGCCGATCAGCAGGCATCCCCCCGCGGCCACCAGCACCTGGCCATAGGCCATCTTCAGCACGGTGGCAGTCCAGTCCTTCGACTGCTTGTTGCCGCCGGCCCCTTGCCCGCCGCCCGCGGCGTAGGTCGCGGTGGCCCAGCAGATGAAGCCGTAGAACAGCGCACGACCCCCGTCGAGGAGCCTCGATGGAGTCTTCCGGTCCGGCCCCCTGGTGAGCACCGCTCGGGAGGCACGCCACAGGGCCATGGAGCCGAAGCCCACCACCAGCGCCCACAGCATGAACTTCCCGAAGGGCTGCTCCGCGATCTTCGACAACGCGCCCTGCCGGTCTGCCGACTTCCCGCCGCCGCCCAAGGCCATCTGTACGGCCAGGGCGCCGATGAGTACGTAGACGACACCGCGCGCGGCGAAGCCCGCCCGTCCGGCGGCGGACAGCGTCTGATCCTCCGCGGAGCGCCGGGTCGCGGCGCCTGCGGTCCGTCCCTTGCCGCTTGCTTGAGATGCCGTCACGACGCCCTCCCCAACCGTGGGCGCGCGGTCCGTGCCCGCCGTCCCGGGTTCCCCCGGCCGCCGGTTCGATGTGTGGGTCGTCACCGGGGGATCAGCGGCTTTTCCCGGTCCTGGTCCGGTACCGGGGGACGTGCCGCGCGGGCGGCTGCGTGCCTTCTGACGAACTGCGGCAGCAGTCCCCACAGTCCGCCGCACACCAGCAGCGTCGCACCCCCCGCGATCACTCCCTCGACCCTGCCGAGCACCACGTCGACGACGAGCAGCACCGAACCGGTCATGGCCAGCATCAGCACACTCATCCCCGCCCCGGCCAGGCGTGAGGAGGTCCGTACGATCTCCGGTTTGGCCCCGCGCTGGAACAGGGTGCGGTGCAGTGCGGCCGGTGTACTGAACAGGGCCGCCGCGAGCATCGCGAGCAGCAGCGTCGTGATGTAGACGGCGCGCTGGGCGGTGTCGAGTGTGCCGAAGCGGGACGTGAAGGCCAGGGTCAGCAGAAACGCGAACAGGATCTGGACTCCGGTGTGGATGATCCGCAACTCCTGGAGCAGTTCACCGTAGTTGCGGTCCGCCTGCTCCAGCTTGGTCTCGTCGCGCGGCGTACGGGACGCCTTCTCGGTCATGCCCGGGTGAGTCTCCCGAAAGCCGCGGATCAGTCGTGGGCGGGAACGTGCCGCGTCGGCACGGTGTCACGTACGTCTCCTGGTCCGCTGTTTCACGGCATGCACCACGCTCGGGAGTGCTTCAGCGAGCATCCGGCCGACGAGCGCGCCTCCGAAGACGACGACTCCCACGCCGACCAGCCAGGACTGGATGACCAGGACGGTTCCGAAGGGGCCGTAGGTGACGGCGCTGGATGCGATCAGCGGCGAGAACACGAGGTGGGAGAAGAGCCGCAGACACAGGAGTCCGATGGCCGTGAGGACCGCACCGGGCAGCAGGTCACGCCAGGGGATCCGCCCGCCGAGCAGGATGTGCTGCGACCACCAGAAGAACAGGACCGCGCCGAGCACCGCGGCCAGGGTTCCGACTTCCGAGTGGCGCCACACGGTGGTGGTGGCGGACAGAGAGAGGAAGGCGATCAGCACGGTGAGCCACAGGACGTGGCGCCACCTCGCGTACCAGCGGGCCGGGGTCAGTTCCCACAGTTTCTCGTAGCCGGCCTGCACCACCGCCGCGAAGGACAGGCCGAAGACGGCCAGCGCGGAAAGGCCGAAAGCGGTCGTGGTCCGCAGCACCTGCCCGGGCCGGGTGAACACCTGGCGGACGTGTTCCCGGGCAACCGTCGACACACCGAGCCCGTCGCCCAGCCACTGCGCGATCCCGGCCCCTCGCGCCGGGTCGGTCGCGGAGACGACGATCAGCAGCGGGACCAGGGCCAGGAATCCCAGCGCCGCGAACCCCAGGGACCGCGGCCCCAGTTCGACATCACGACCCCGTCTCCACGCGCGCCCGGGTGGCGAACGGCGGATCGCACAGAGCAGCCGGCTCACCGTCGACGGACGGTCCGCGGCATCGGCAGGTTCGTTCGGCATGCCTGTCGACTACCACCGCATCGGGGGAACCGACAGCCCCCGGCACCTCCCATGGCGAGCAGGTCCGGGCCGCCTGCCCGGCCATCGGCAAGGGTTTGCGATCCGCCCGGCGGGCTACACGAACAGGGCGTTCGACGGCCGGCGCGGACGAAGGCACCGGCGAGTTGGAAGAGCAGCTCCCGGTGCCGCCCCTGCCCCCGGCAGCGCCGAACAGTGATCGCGCTCCTTGCCGGGGCGCACCCTGCGCACAGGCTCCGGAACGCCCTGCGCCCCGCGCGTGCCCGCTCCGCGGCGCCGCTGCGTCCGGCCAAGCCTCCGTGCGCCCCGTGTGGGCAGCGACGCGCCGCCCGCCCCGCAGCGCGCTTCACGACAGCAGGCGATACAGATGTACGCCCTTGTCCTTCTGGTTCCCTTCGTTCTGCTCGGTACCGTGATGGGCCTGTCCTGGTGGGAGGACAAGGTCCTGCCTGATGCCGTTCCGGGCCCAGCCCTCGCCGAGGCTCCCCTGACCCCACCGACCCCGTCCGTCCGTGCGGAACTCCTCGCAGATTCGGGCTCGTTGCCAGGTGATGTTCCCGAGCGTTGACGAACAGCCCGGACCCTCGGACAAGCGGCAGGACACCTGGTCAAGGGAGTTGCCCGTCGGGCTCCCGCTCCGGAGGACTACACTCGTGAGTGAAGCCCCGGCCCCCGGCAGCGACCAACTCCCTCAAGCTCCCGACTCGTTCGAGCGAGGGAACACAACGCGCGGGAAGGCCCGCCATGATTCTCTTGTTCGCCATCGCCGCCGTCGCGGCCGCTGCCCTGTTCGGCCTGGGCTTTGTGGACGCCCTGTGGACGGACCATGCGAGGCGGGTCTCATGAACCGGCCGGTCGGCTTCACGCAAGAGCGGTGGGACGTGAAGGCCAAGTTGACCTGGGGAGAGACGGCCCTCGCCCCTACCGTCGCCATGTTGCGAGCGGAGAACGACTCGCTGCGCCGGGCGCTGGCCGGTCATGCGGTGATCGACCAGGCGCGCGGCATGGTGATGGCCTTGACACCGTGCACCCGCGGAGAGGCCAGGAGCCTGCTGATGGATGTCTCACGGCAGTGCGACCTCAAACTCCGCGAGGTGGCCACCGCTCTCGTGGCCACATCGGACGGCGCGCAGCTGCCCCACCACCTGCGCCTCGCGTTGCGCAGGGCACTGCGCCGACTGCACGCGGCGCAGCGCCGATGACGGGTGCCTCCGCATGGGGCAAGTCTCCTGGAAGGGCGCGCACTTGATCCGCCCAGCTGACATCCGTGTGCGGCGCGATCACGCTGTCGTGGACACCGAGGGAGACAAGACCACTACGGCCTGACCTACGCACCCGGCCCCGTACCTTCAACGGCACCGCCGGAGCCCGGGCCCTTCCTCCAGCTCCACCGCTCCCACTTCCCTTCACCGCGCACAGGCCACTCCGGCCACCCGGCGGGGGTGCACCCGACGGTCGGCGGATGGCCGACAGCAGGTCTGCACACACAGTCTGTTGGCATGACACCCGTGCGGCGTGAGGGATGTTCCTCGGCACGGCACGGCACTGCGTCAGTGGCGAGCGGCCTGTGAGGGCCGTCGTACGCCCCGAGGTCTGCGATGACGTGGTGCGCGACGCACCCGTACGAGAGGAATCCTGTGAACACCGCATCCGCCCATGAGGCGACGGGTGCCGAGTCCTTGCGCGCCCGCGAGACGCTCGGGGCGCTGTACGGGTATGTCCGTCCGCACCGGTGGGCCGTCGCGCTCGGGCTGCTCCTCGCGCTGGCCGGGGCCGCCGGCGGGCTGTTGCAGCCGCTGGCCACGAAGGCTCTGGTCGACCGGCTTTCCTCCGGTGGCACGATCACCACCATCCTGCTCGCCATGACCGTGCTGGTCCTGCTGAGCATGGTGGCCGAGGCGTTCGGTGCCTACGTGCTCGAGCGCACGGCGGAGTCGGTTGTGCTCGCCGCCCGCCGGAGCCTCATCGGACGGCTGCTGCGGCTGCGCATCTCGGCGGTGGACCGGATGCAGCCGGGCGATCTGATGTCGCGGGTGACCTCCGACACCACGCTGCTGCGGGCGGTCACCACCAGGGCGGTGGTCAACGCGGCGACCGGCGCCGTGACGCTGGTCGCGGCCGTCGTGGTGATGGCGTTCCTCGATCTCGTCCTCCTGGGCGTCACGCTTGGTGTGGTCGTGGTCGTCGGTGCGGTGGCCGCGCTCCTGATGCCGAAGATCGGGCAGGCCGCCGAGCGCTCGCAGGCGGCGGTCGGGGAGATGTCCACGGGCCTGGAGCGGGTCTTCGGCGCGTTCCGCACGGTGAAGGCGTCCGGTGCGGAGGAGCGGGAGACCGCGCGCGTCGAGGCGTCGGCACGCAACGCGTGGCGCCACGGCGTGCGCGGTGCGAAGTGGGAGGCCGTCCTCGGCACGGCGGACAACCTCGCCGTCGAGCTGGCGTTCCTCGCGGTGCTCGCCGTCGGCGGGGCGCGGGTGGCATCCGGGGACATGCCCGTCTCCACGCTCATCGCGTTCCTGCTGTACCTCTTCTTCCTGATGGAGCCGGTGTACAAGCTGGTCGAGGCCGCATCCGAGTACCAGGAGGGCGCGGCCGCGATCGCCCGGATCAAGGAAGTGGACCGCCTTGACACCGAGCCGGCGCCACCCGAGGGCGGCCCGAAGCGGCACCAGGGAACGCAGGCAGCGCAGGAAGCGCAGTCAGCACCGGGTCCGGCCTCGGTCCGCTTCGAGAACGTGTCCTTCCGGTACGGGACCGGCCTGCCGGACATCCACCGGAAGGTGGACTTCGAGGTGCCGGGCGGCGGTCTTACGGCCTTCGTCGGCCCTTCGGGGGCGGGCAAGTCGACGCTGTTCGCGCTCATCGAGCGGTTCCACGAAGCGATCGACGGCCGCGTCCTGGTCGATGGCGAGGACGTCATGGACTGGCCGTTGCCCGAGCTGCGGTCCGCCATCGGTTACGTGGAGCAGGACGCACCGGTGCTCGCCGGCACGCTGCGGGAGAACCTCGTGTTCGCCGCGCCCCGCGCGAGCGACGACGACCTCCACAAGGTGATCGAACGGACCAGGCTCGACACCCTCGTCGAGCAACTGCCGCATGGTCTGGACACGTTGGTCGGGCACCGCGGCTCGAAGCTGTCCGGCGGCGAACGCCAGCGCATCGCGATCGCCCGCGCGCTGCTGCGAGGGCCCCGGCTGCTGCTTCTGGACGAGGCGACCTCGCAGCTCGACGCCGTCAACGAGCTGGCGCTGCGGGAGGTCATCGCCGAGACGGCGCGCGAGACGACCGTCCTCGTGGTGGCCCACCGTCTGTCCACGGTCACGGACGCCGACCGGATCGTCGTCATGGACGCGGGCGAGGTCCGCGCGATCGGCACCCACGAGGAGCTGGTCGCCAAGGACGAGCTGTACGCGCAGCTCGCGGCGACCCAGCTCCTGACGTCCGCGGTACGCCACAGGAAGTGAGCCCGTGCCCCTACGGGATGTCGTCGGGGGCGGGGGGCCCCCCCCGCCGGGGGGGGGGGGGGGGGGGGGGGGGGGGGGGGGCCCCGGCCATGTGGCGGGGGCAGCCGGGCCGAGTGGCGGGGCCACCCCGGACAGCAGCCGGATACCCGCGCTTCATGTGACTGGTGAGGCTGAGGTCAGCGCCCGCGTCACCAGGCAGCGCGCTCTCCGCCCAGTCCGTCCCCGCCCCGCCCCGCCCCGCCCAGTCCGTCGCCTCACCCTGGAGTCCCCATGCCCGTACTCATGGCCAAGGGCCAGCAGGTCCCGCTGATCAGGCCGGACGGCCGCCCGCTCACCCTGATCCGTATGGGCATCGGCTGGCAGCCCGCCCCGCGACCCGGACTCCTGGGCGCGCTCGGACTCCACCGCCGCGGCCACCTCGGCACCTTCGCCGCGCTGTACAGCCGCGACCGGTTCCTCGACGTCCTGTTCGCCGACAACCCCGTCAACCCGGACGAGTCCGTCGAGCACAGCACCGCTCTCATGGCCGAGGACACCGCGGACGCGGGAGACACCGAGTCGTTCTTCGCCCGCCTGTCCCGGCTGCCTCCGCACGCGGACCGCATCGTGTTCGCCGTCAGCTCCTTCGACGGCAGCACCTTCGCGACGGTGCAGGACGCCCACTGCCGTCTCGTCGACGAGAGCACGGGACACGAGTTGGCCCGGTACACCTTCCCCGTCACGGGCCCCCACACGGCACTGCTCATGGCGCAGCTGACCCGCACGGACGGCACGTGGACGATGACCGCCATCGGCGAGCCGGCGACCTGCACCACGTTCCCCGACCTCCTCCAGGCCATTCAGCGCCACCGCTGAGCACATCCGGGGGCGTGCTGCCCCATGGGCAAGCCGAAGCCCGCAAGGGGAATCCCGGAATCCCCCTTGCGGGCTTCCTGCCGTTCACGTCGGGTCGAGGCTCGGGAACCAAGCCCCCACCGGGACTTCAGCGGATGTACTTGGCGGGCTTGGTGGCCGCGTTGAGCAGGTACTCCAGCGGACCGCGGCGGAAGAAGCGCGACCAGAGCGCGGCGAAGACGATCGCCGCCAGGATGTAAATGAGCACGGGCAGCCAGGACTTCGTGGTGCCTGCGCCGGAGGCGGGCCACGCCGACTGGGCGAGGAAGTGGCCGACGTAGGCGGTCAGGGACATCGTGCCCACGGCGATGACCGGCTTCGCCAGGCTGCGCAGACGCGGCAGACGGTCCATCAGCACCGTCGCGCCCACGATCACGAGGATGGCGACGCCCACGCTGCCGAGGATGTCGAACGTGGTGCCGGTGTGCGGACCCGCACCCAGCAGATCCGAGGCCGACGACACGAGTTGCTCGCTGCCCCCGCCGCCACTCGCCCCCGGCCCTGAGCCTCCGGACCACGACCCGGAGCCTGCGGACCCGGAACCGCCGGCCCCTGAACCGGAGCCGCCGGGCGACCCACCGGTTCCGCTGAACACCGCGTCCTTGCCCGCGAGGAGCAGGGACAGGCCGTACGCACCGACGGTGAGGACGGCGCCGAGCAGGGCAAGGCGCCGCTGTACGAAGACCGCCGCCAGGTCGAGGCGGGCCAGCGCCATACCGGCGATCAGGAACGGCATCCACGTGATCGTCGGGTAGAGGCCGGTGAGCAGCAGATCCACGACGCCGACCTCGTTGAACTTCTCCAGCGGGTCAAGGGCGTTGATGCTTTCCAGTACGGACCCGCTCAGCCACGTCCTCAGGACGAACGCCAGCTGCGGCGTGACCAGCGCGAGCCCAAAGGCGACGATCGCCAGTGTCTTGGCGGACATCCGCAGCAGGGGCAGGGCGAGGAGGAAGTAGACGCCGTAGAAGCCGAGGATGATGACGTCCCCGAACTCGAGCGCGAGGACGCTGCCGAGTGCCAGGAGGATCACGGCGCGGATCGCGATGCGCACCCTCGCCTGCCGGCCTGCGAGGCCGGTCTTCGGCTCGCGGCGGCCGGCGATCAGCATCAGCGAGAAACCGGCGAGCGTGGCGAACAGGGCCGACGAATGTCCGTCGGCCAGGTACCGGACCCAGGTGCCGATGCCGCTCGTGGCCGAAAGAGCCGGGCCGATGTGCACGATGTACATGCCGAACACCGCCAGCGCGCGGGCCAGGTCCACCCCGACCAGACGTCCCATCGACGGGAGCTGGGCGGTCTGCCCGACGGAATCGGGTGAGGTGCCGGGCTGTGCAGGCACATGATCCTGCGGAGCCGTGGTGGCCTGCGGAGCCGTGGTGCCCTGCGGTGGCCGTATCTGTGTCATAGGGACGATCCTTCGGAGCCACCGCGAGGCGAACCATCCGGCGAGCGTCCGCCATACCCCCGCCGACCGGCAGGCAGCTGCCCCCCGAACGGCTGCGGTCGGGGCGCACAGCGCCGTCGTACCCGGCGTCCGAACCTAGGGTCGGATACGCCCTTCGAGCTGCCCTCGCCCCACCGGCTCCGCCCCACCGGAAATCCCCATGACTCTCGTCCTCCTCGTGATCACCGCTGTCGCCGCCGCGTGGGCGCTCGCCGCCGGATGGCTGGAACAGCGGCATGTCAGGGCTCCGCTGGTGCTGGTCCTCGCGGGCATCGTCACCGGGCTGTTCACGCACCACCACATCGCGGTGACGCTCAACTCCCACATCGCCCAGCACGTGGCCGAGGTCATTCTGGCGGTGCTGCTGTTCGTGGACGCCACCGAGCTGCCGGGCGGCCGACTGTTCGGCAACGACCCCGGCGCGGCCGCACGCGCCCTGCTCGTGGCGCTGCCCCTCAGCCTGCTCGTCATGGTGCTGCTCGGCTCACTGCTGCTGCCCGACTCGCCCGTGGTGCTGCTGCTGCTCATCGCATGCATCATCGTGCCGACGGACTTCGCCCCGGCCGAGACCCTGGTTCGGGACACACGCATCCCGAAACGGGTACGCGACGTCCTCAACGTGGAAAGCGGCTACAACGACGGCATCATCTCGCCCGTCTTCCTGTTCGCCCTCATCCTGGCCGGCTCGACCTCTCAGGCACGCACCCCCGCACAGGCCCTGGGCACGGCCATTCCGTTCGCCGCGAAAGCGCTGGTCGTCGGCGCGATCCTCGGGGTGCTGCTCGCATGGCTGATGAACGCGGCCGACCGCAGGCACTGGATGACCGGGCAGTCCCGCCGCATCCTCGTCCTCGTCGCACCGCTGCTCGCCTACACCGCGACGGTGGCGCTGGAGGGCAACGGCTTCGTCGCCTCCTTCGTCTGCGGCATCGCCTTCCGCTACGTCCGGCAGGCACCGACCCGGCGACGCGGCGGCGAGGCACCCGACGCCTCGGACTTCCGTCTGATCGAGGACACCACCGCGATCATGACGATGGGCATGTGGTTCTTCTTCGGCAACGCCGTGGTGTTCGCACTGAGCGGCCCGATCCACGGGCCGACCGTCCTGCTCTGCGTCGCCGCGCTGACCGTCGTACGGATCATCCCGATCCTGTTCGCCTTTCTCGGGTCGAAATTCACCTGGCGCGAACGGCTCATGGTGGGAGCACTCGGCCCTCGCGGCACCACGTCGATCGTGTTCGGACTGCTCGCCTTCAACGCCCTCCCCGACGGGCCGTACGCGGACACCGCCCTGGACGCCATGACGCTCACCGTGCTCGGCAGTGTCGTGCTGCACGGCATCGGCTCCCTGCCCATCGCCCGGCTCCTCGCCGCTCCCACCACCGAGCCCGGCCACCTGGGGGGCCGGCTCCGGACGCCTGGGGGGTAAGGGCCGGACGGCTGCCGGATACCCGGGGATCGGACGCTCGGCCAGCCTGGACGCATGAACGACAACCGAGCCGACCGGCCGGTCCGCCGAGAGACCGGTCTCATCCTCTTCTTCGCGGCCGCACTGATCCTGGCCGCACTCCACCCCGATCTGTACGCCGGCCTCATGGAGCGCGTCGTGGCGCTCTTCCCCGGAACCACCGCCTGAGCGAGGACCCCACGCTCGACGTACTGTCGACGGCGAGCGATCACCGTACGAGACCGCGGACACCCCGATGCGGGCACAAGGGTCGCCGAGACGCTGGACAGCACAGACGAGAGTGAGGCGGAACGCCGGTGATCCGGGTAGTGGTGGTGGACGACGAGGCGCTGGTGCGCTCCGGCTTTCAGCTGATCCTGAACGCCGCCGATGACATCCAGGTCGTGGCGACCGCGGAAGGCGCACAGGCCGCCGAGGTGATCCGGCGCGAGCAGCCGGACGTCGTACTCCTCGACATCCGGATGCCGGACGTGGACGGCCTCACCGTCCTGCGCCAGATCCAGGACCTTCCCGCACCACCGCAGGTGGCCATGCTCACCACCTTCGACACCGACGAGTACATCCTGACCGCGCTGCGCTCGGGTGCCGGCGGTTTCCTCCTCAAGGACACCGAGCCCGAGCAACTCGCCCAGCTCGTCCGCACCTTGGCCGCGGGCGGCGTGGTGATGTCCCCGAAAGCTTCGCGGGCCCTGCTGCGCAGCCATCCAGGGGCGGGCGCTCCCCAGGACGCGGAAGTGGCCCGTGTGAATCTGCTCAGCGACCGGGAACGCGAGGTCCTCGTCCTGATCGCCCAGGGACTCTCCAACGCCGACATCGGCACCCGCATCCATCTGAGCGCGGGCACCATCAAGGACCACGTCAGCTCCATCCTCACCAAGCTGCGGGTCTCCAGCCGCGTGCAGGCGGCACTGCTCGCCGAGCGGGCCGGACTGCTCAGCGGGAACGGTGACGACACGGCACGGGACAGAGGATGACGCAAACCGGCCAGGAACTGTGGCGGCGGGTACCGGCCTTGGGAGTCGACGCGGGCCTCGTCGCACTCTCCCTGCTCGACGCCTGGATCAATCTCTACGGTGAGGCGTCACCGTTGATGTGGACCTGCGCCGCCGTCGGCAGCGCAGGGCTGTTCCTGCGCCGGCACGTTCCCATGGTCGCCTTTCTGCTGACCCTGCCGATGCTCGTGTTCATGGACGTGGCGGTGGCGCCGGTTGTCGCGCTGTACACCGTGGCCGCACACACCCGCAACCGTCCGCTGCTCGCCGGCTGCGCCCTCCTGAACGCAGCGGCAAGCACGCTCGTCTGGCCCTTGTCCGACGCGTTCTCCGGCGAGGAACGGACGTGGACGCTCATCCAGTTCGTCTACACCCTGGCCATGGCCTTCGCCCCGGTGCTGTTCGGTCAGCTGGTGCAGGCCAGGCAGGACGTGGCCCGTCAGCTCGTGGAGGTCGAGGAGGCCCGAGAACACGAAAGCGCCCTGTACGCCCAGACCGTCCTCGCCCGCGAACGGGCCCAACTGGCCCGCGAGATGCATGATGTCGTCTCGCATCAGGTCAGCCTGATCGCCGTACAGGCCGGAGCCTTGCAGGTCGCTGCTCAGGACCCTCGGACGCGCGACGGCGCCCGCGCCATCCGCACCCTGAGCGTGAACACCCTCGACGAACTCCGCCTCATGGTCACCCTGCTGCGCGCCTCAGGCGGCCGAGCAACCGAACTGACACCTCAGCCCACCCTCGCCGACCTCCAACAGCTGATCGGCAACAGCGGTATCGAGACCACCCTGACCGGCGAACTCCCGCCCGGCATCAGCACCACAGCCCAGCGCACCGTCTACCGCACGGTGCAAGAAGCGCTCACCAACGTGCGCAAGCACGCCCCCGGCGCCCGGGCCGAGGTCCGTCTGTGGCACGACGCGCAGCACTTCGGCGTCACCGTCACCAACACCGCCCCCACGCGCCCGTCCGTCGCCCTGCCCAGCGCCCACCACGGCCTCATCGGCCTGCGCGAACGCGCCGAGCTCCTCGACGGCACCCTCACGGCCGAACCCACCCCGCAGGGCGGATTCACGGTCCAACTACAGGCACCGGCGCGGCCCGCCTGAGTGCGACGACCGAACCGAGGGTGGCTCCGTTCTCACCAGACCCTCCCCCCCCATCAGACAGGGGACTGAGAGCGGTGTTCCCAGCGGCGGTCGGTGCGTGTGAGTTCCTGGAAGCCTGCGGACCTCAGTTGATCGATTGCTGTCTGGTCAGTGGCCGCTTCATAGGCGACGAGGCGGTCCACGCCGCACAGGCGGAGCCACTCGCCGGCCTGCGCGAGGAGCCTGTGCTCCCAGCCCTGGCCACAGTGGGCCGGGGCGATGTGGAGGTTCCCGACGTCGGCGAGGGGGGCCGACCGGGTGTGGCGTTCAGCACGGGTCACGGCGGTGTCGACCTCGATGAAACCCACCGAATGCGCTTCCGCGTACGCGGTGAACCGGGTACCGCACTCCCCCAGCGTGCGCGCGATGGTCACTCCCGGCTTGGGCTCATTCGCCGGCAGGTCGACCGTCCGCGCGATCAGGATCACCTCGGTGTCCCCGACGTGCCGGAAACCCGCGCGTTCGTAGACGGCGCGAATGTGCGGCCAATTTCGAGGCAGACCGTAGACGACTGGGGCAGGCAGCTCACCTGAGGCGTAGCGGGCACGGACGTTCCACCGTGCCAGCTGGGCCAGGCAGGCGGACATCAGCAGATGTGCGGCCTCGTCGGAGTCCGGCCAGGAGGCGGCCGGCGGGCGGCAGACGAACCAGTCGATCGCGCCTGCGTCCCGGTAGTCCTCGCCGACCTCGGTGTCGGCGCGGTAGCGCAACAGGTGGGCCGCGGCCACCACGGATCGACACTGTTCGGCGACGAGCGTGATCCGCTCGCCCACCCAGGGGTCGGTGATGAACTCATCCGGCTGCCGCTCCAGGCCGCTGAGAACGGTGTTGACGGAGACCGAGACTCCGGGAACGACAGCGGAGACATGCTGGTTGACCAACTCCGTGAGCTGGTCTCGGTCATTCCGGTGAATGAGGCGCACCGTGAGCGCGGGCATTCGTGACCTCCGGTCGGTGAATCGCGTCAGGAGGCCGCCATGCGGTGCGGTATGCGGAGAACAGTACGCTGCCACTGGCACCGCGCGGAAGCGTGTCGCCCTACGGCCGCCACCATCGGGAGCGCGCCGCCTCCGCGATGACCACCATGTCGAGCGGGCCGGAATCCACTCCCCTTGGCCGAAGCCTCAGATGGGCACGGGTGCACTCGCCCCCCATGGACATCACGGTGCGAATCGACGCCGAGCACCGTCTGCTCGGTCCTACGCCCAGGTCAGCGCACCCGGTCCCGCGCCTTCAGCGGCACTCGGTGGATCTCGGCGCCGGGCCAGCTCGCGAGTTGACCGCACCGACCCCGGAAGCCGCCGTCGCCTGCGCTGTCCCGCCGACGGCGCGGCACCCGGCACCACACCGCGCCCCCCTGCCTGCCGCCGTGCAGGCCGCGACCCGAAACCGCTGAGCCCATGCGGGAACTGCTCGCGCTCCACGGCGACTTCGAGGCGCGACCGGTTGTCGGGCCACGTCAGTGCCAGGCGCAGGCGATCAGCTGTCCGCGGAGTGGGCGTCGTCAAGGCCCTCGCCGAGGAGCCGTCCGGCGAGTTCCATGCAGCGCATCCGGGCAGGAGAGAAGTCGTAGGGCATCTTGGTGATCGATGCGGCGGCACTCATCTCTGTGCCCTCCTCCCCTGTCCGGTCGGCGTCGTAGATCTCGAAGATCTTCTCCTCGGCCGCGTCGAGACCAGCTGCCTCGATGGCCTGATTCAGGGCCATTTGGTGAGCGCATCGCTGTACGGCGAGCTCTTCGACGCGCGGGTCGTCGGGTTCGACACCGTCGTCGAGGGCGGCCTCGGCCGCCTCCAGACGGTCCTCCTCGGCCCGCAGGTCAGGGTGGGTGGCCAGCACGATGAACGTGCTGGCCTGGATGGCGGCGCCCAGCGGCCCGAAGATCCGTTCCATGACGAGCAGGGCGTCCAGATCGGAGGGGCGCAGCGCGCCCGGGGGCAGGTGGCTGAGCCGGTCCGTGACCAGTTCGGAGAGCAGCCCCAGCGGGCTGCCCACCGCCTGCAGGCGCTGGACGGCCGCGCGCCGACGCTTGATGGTGGCCTCCTGCGCCGCCAAGGTTTCCTGCAGCCTGCTCAGGACCGAGTCGATATCCCGGGCTTGGTCAAGGGCTTCGTCTCCGGCTTCGTCCCGGGCTTCTCCGAAGGCGGCCCGCATGTCGTCCAGGCTGATACCGGCATCAGCCATCTTGCGGATCCACAGCAGGCGGCTCATGTCGTCATAGCCGTAGCGGCGGCGACCGTCCCCACCGCGCTCGGGCTCCAGCAGCAGACCGATCTCGTGGTAGTGGCGAATGGCGCGTGGGGTGATCCCGGCGAACGCAGCGGCATCACCGATCATGACCTGCCGGGGAGGCGTGAGGTTGGGGTACATCGCAGACAGATCCTTTCGCGCTGTGGTGCCCAAACCCCACCACATGCCGCTACGGCATGTGCAAGAACCCCATGCAGGTGGCAGCGGAGCCAGGCCCTGGCTGCCGCCGGGACCGAATGTGCGGGGCGCTGTAGCGGGGGAAGTAGACGACACCCGTCAGCCCGAAGGCCGCGCGCACCTCGCCCGCAGGCTCCTCAGCGATGGGCTCTTCCGCACCCGAATCGCAGGGGTCCGGGCCACCGTGAATCACTGCCCGCGGCACCCGAGTTCCTCACAGTGTGCGTCACCGGCTGCCCATGCGTATGTGCAGGTCAGCGAACTCGTCCCCGGGGCTTCAGCGGCACGGGCGGGAGTTCGGGAGCGGGGATCGGGTCCCCGTCGTACCCCTTCACTTCACCGAACCGATCGCCGTTCATCCAGTCCGAACGCGCCTGAGCGATGTCCTCCTGCGACCGCCCGATGAAGTTCCACCACATGATGATCTCCTCCTCGAACGGCTCGCCGCCCAGGAGCATGATCGAGGCGTCCGACTCGGCGCGCAGCGGGAGTCGGGTGCGGCCGCAGCCGAGGTAGAGCATCGAGCCCGGGACGACGGGGACGTCGTCCACGTGGACCTCGCCGGACATGGAGAGGACCGCGTACTCGAAGTCCGGCTCCAGGGGCAGCGATGTGTCGGTGCCGCGCGCCAGCGTCAGGTCCGCGCCGACGATCGGTGAGTACGTGGCGCCCGGCGAGGTCGCCGTGTCGAGCGTGCCGAGGATGACCGTCGCCGTCAGGCCGGCGGACGTGAGCTGCGGCAGGTCCGTGTGGTGTTCGAAGTGGGCGTCCACGTGCCGGGCGCCGTCGGGCAGCGCGGTCCACAGCTGGGCACCGTGCAGGAAACGCGAGTGGGACTTGGGCGTCTCCTCGGAGTGGCTGATCGCCGATCCCGTGGTCTGCAGGCCGAGTTCGCGCGGGCGGATCGTGGCGAGCGAACCGGTGGAGTCGCGGTGCAGCACCTCGCCGTCGTGCAGCCAGCTGACGGTCTGCAGACCCATGTGGGGATGCGGCGGCACCTGCATCCCGGGCTCGTCGGCGATGTCGTCGGGACCGTAGTGGTCGACGAAGCACCAGGCGCCGACCATACGGCGACCCAAGTTGGGCAGCAGCCGTCGCACTTCGGTGGACTCTCCGAGCCGCACCGTACGCGGGGTGAGGAGCTCGCGTACGGGCTCGGCCACGACGAATCCGCGTCCGCCGCACACGGACAGCGCTGCCTCACGGTCAAGATTGCTCATGCGGCTCAAGGTAGCCGCTGGGTGCGGGAAAGTCGCTCAGGGGGCGGAGGTTGGCCCTCCGTCCGGCCCCGCCCCTGGCGCAGCACCCGGCCCCGGCCTCAGCGTTTGGTCGCCCGCAGGACCACGAACTTCGGGTTCCCGGCGACCGTCCGGCAGTTACCGAAGATCCGCCGCAGCGAGACATGGTGCCCGAGGTGCCGGTTGCCGACCACCCACAGCTCGCCGCCCGGCCGCAGCGCCCGGCGGGCGTCGGCGAACATCCGGCGCGCGGTGGAGTCCGTGACGGCCTGATGGCTGTGGAACGGCGGGTTGTTGAGCACCAGGTCGACGCTTCCCGCCGGCAGCGCGGCAAGACCGTCCCCGACGATGAACTCCGCCTTGCCTTCGGCGTTCTCGCGATACGTGGCTTCGGCGGAGGCGACCGCCTGGTACGACTCGTCGGTGAAGACGACATCGGCCTCGGGGTTCGCGAGCGCCGCCGCCGTACCGACGACCCCGTTGCCGCAGCCGAGGTCCACGATGCGCGCGGCACCCGGTGCGTCCGGGAGGTGGCCCAGGAAGAAGCGGGTGCCGATGTCGAGGCGGTCGGCGCAGAAGACGCCCGCGTGGTTGGTCACGGCGCGGCCGCTCATCGGGCCGATTCCGGTGGGCAGTTGATAGCGGTACGGCCAGGGGTTGGCCTCGCGCGACAGGTCCGGGTCGGGCGTCGCGAAGATCAGCCGGGCCTTCTTCTTGGCCAGCGAGGTCTTCGTCGGGCCGACGATCCGCTCGAAGAGCTGGAGCGTCGAGGTGTGGATCTCCTTGACCATGCCCGTGCCCATCACCACGCTGCCCGCATGCAGCGCGGGGGCGAGGCGGTGCAGCTGGTCCTCCAGGAGCGCGAGGCTCTTGGGCACGCGGACGAGCAGCACGTCGATACGGTCCGGGGGCGTGTCCCGCGTGGTCAGCAGGTCCCCCGCGGTGGCTTCCGCGCGGGCCAGGTTCTCCGTGGTGGCCTGGCGCGTGAGCCAGGAGTCGGTGATCTGGACCGGTGCGTACGAGGCGAGTGAGGTGGTGAGCGCTCCCCAGCGGTCGCCGAGCACGACGATCCGGCGGCCGTCGAGGCCGACGCCGTCCAGGTGCTCGAGCAGGTACTCGTCGGAGGCGTCCCAGGCGCGGAGCTGATCGCGGGGGTCGACGGGGTGGCGTGTGAGGTCGCAGGCGCCCCATGACGTGGTCAGACGGTTCATCGTGCGGTTCAGGCTAGTCGAGCGGGGACCAGCCGGTCGCCGGCACCCTCCCCGGGGCGGCGAGGCTCCCACGTACAGCTGGTGGAATATTCAACTACCAGCTGCCGTTGACCCGCCCGAAGGAGGTCACCCGTGACGCACACGTACTACACCCAGGGAAGCCCCACCGAGCGCTGGGAGCGCGCCGGTCTGTTCTTCGAGGCCAAGGACTACGCGGCCGCGGCCCGGGTGCTCGGCTCGCTGGTCGAGGAGGTCCCGGAGCAGGTCGCTCCCCGGCTGCTCCTGGCCCGCGCGTACTACCACTCCGCTCAACTCACCCGCGCCGAGACCGAGTTGCGTGCCGTGCTCGAGCGCGACCCGGTGGAGCACTACGC
Source organism: Streptomyces sp. N35 (assembly GCF_016464295.1). Taxonomy (NCBI): domain Bacteria; kingdom Bacillati; phylum Actinomycetota; class Actinomycetes; order Kitasatosporales; family Streptomycetaceae; genus Streptomyces; species Streptomyces sp. N35. The sequence continues at coordinate 18,083 of NZ_JAEIMH010000066.1, forward strand.
CCGCCTGATGCTCGGCCGCACCCTGGAGCGGCAGGGCCGCGACGAGGAGGCCGCCGGGCACCTGCGGCTCGCCGAGGCGCTCGGAGCGAGCCTGGCCTGACGCTCGGAACGAGCCTGGCCTGATGCTCGGGACGAGCCTGGCCTGACGCTCGGGACGAGCCTGGCCTGAGGGGCCGCGAGACGCTCGGGGCGAGCCCGGCCCGAGCGGTTCCGGGAGCGGGGCACGGTCGTCCGGACCGTGCCCCGTGCGGGCTAAGACCACAGGTGCCGCCGGGCGGCCGCGTGCCAGGATCGTGAGGTCGGAGAACCTCGGGAAAGCACAGTTCATGGCGGACGGCTGACACTGGTGACGCTGAGCGGCAACGCGAAGGACCGCGGGGTCGCCTCCGCACGCCCCGGGGTCGTCTCCGCCCGCCGGGGCCCGACCCGGCGCCCGGTGGACCGGGTCCGGATGATCCTCGCCCTGGCCGGACTCGTGCTCGTGATCGGGCTCGCGGTGCTGCAGCGGGCCGTGCCGGATCTGCTGCTCGCGCCGATCGTCTTCGCGGCCGGTGTGGTGATGGCCGCGGTGCCCGCGTTCGTGGCCGTCGAGCGGCTGTTCCGCGGTGAGGCCCGGCTGGTCACCAACGGCGTGCTCGCCGCGCTCATCGCGTATCTCGTAGCGCTCGGACTCAACCTCTACGTGCTCGGGCCCGGGCCCGACGTGGTGCAGCGCGCTCTCGCGCAACGGCCCGGTGGCGGCGGGAACATCGCACCGCTGCATCTGTACATCGCCACCGTCGTCGCGTTCATCACCGTCGTCGGCTTCGCCGACCGGTATCTGCTGCGCAACGCCGCGTGGGGCGGTCTGGTCGTCACCGCGCTCGCCGCGCTCGTCGGGAACACGGCGACGCTGCCCGGCATGCTCCTGACGTTCCTGCTCGGCCGTCTCGTCGCGTTCGCGGTGCGCTGGCTGCGCGGGACGACCGACCCCTCGCCGACGGACGCGGACGTCGCGGCCGCGCTCGCCGAGACGGACCTGCCGCCGGTGACCAGCCGGCGGATCGCCAACGCACGGGACGGCACGCGGCGCTACGAGGCCTTCACCGACACCGACGAACGGTTCACGGTCACCGTGCTCGACCGCGACCGGATCACGGCAGGTCTCGCGTACCGGCTGTATCAGCGGCTGCGGCTGCGGCGGCCCGCGCAGAGCCAGGGCCTGATGTCCCTGCAGCATCTGGTGGAGCAGCGCACGCTGCTCGCCCTCGCCGTCCGGCACAGCGGGATCCGCACCCCGCGCCTGGCCGCCGTACGCAAACTCAACGCCGACGCCGTGCTTTTCGCGTACGAGGACGTGCCGGGCCGGACCCTCGACCGCCTCGCGCCCGAGGAGCTCACGGACGATCTGCTGACAAGGGTCTGGCAGGTCGCCGAGGATCTGCATCAGCACCAGATCAGCCACCGGCGGATGTCCGCCGACGCGTTTCTCGTCGGCGACGACGGCAAGGTGTGGCTGACGCGACTCGAAGCCGGCGGGGTCGCGGCGGGCGCCTTGCAGCACCCGCTGGGCGACGCGGAACTCCTTGTCACGCTGGGG
>NZ_JAEIMH010000066.1:19671-54882 GCF_016464295.1 Streptomyces sp. N35
CGGCGCGGGGGGCCCGGCACGGACCGTACTCGGCGACGCCACCCTCGGCGCCGTGCTGCCGCTGCTGCGGCCCGCGGGCCTGAGTCTGACCACCCGTTCACGGCTGCGCCGCAACAAGGGTGTGCTCGAGCAGGTGGGCAAGGAGATCCTCGCGTTCCAGCCGGAGGCGCCGGCCGCGAAGGCCGTGGTCTACGAGCGGCTGCAGCCGCGCACGATCCTGTCCGCGCTCGGCGGCTGTGTCGCCGTGTACTTCCTGATCGGGCAGTTCGCCTCGCAGCCGATCGGCGAGGTGTTCAGGGGGATCTCCTGGCCGTGGGCGCTGCTCGCGCTGGCCGGGGCGGCGGTGACGTATCTGGCGGCCGCCATGAACCTCGCCGGGTTCGTGCCCATGCGGCTCAACTATGTCCGGCTGTTGCTGGCCCAGCTCGCGGCCTCCTTCGTCACCCTGGTGACGCCGGCGGCGGTCGGCGGGCTCGCGGTGAACACCCGGTTTCTGCAGAAGGCCGGGGTGGCCTCGGGTCTGGCGGTGACCTGTATGGCGGCCTCGCAGATCGCGATGTTCGGCGCCTTCCTGCTCCTGGTGATGCTCTTCGGTTCGCTGTCGGGTTCGTCCACGGGCTCGCAGCTGCCGCCCTCGTCGGTGATCGTGACGGTGCTCCTCGCGGTGGCCCTGCTCGCCGTGGTGATCGCGACCGTGCCCCGGCTCAGGAAGTTCGCGCTCGACCGTGTGAAGCCGTATCTCAGCGATGTCGGTCCGCGGATGCTCGAACTGGCCCGGGACCCGGTGCGGCTCGCGTTCGGCGTGGGAGGGGCGTTCCTGCTGCCGCTCGCGGGCAGCCTCGCGCTGTGGGCCTCGGTGCTCGCGTTCGAGGACGACAAGCCGGTGCAGTTCGCGACCGTCGCCGTCGTCTTCCTGATCGGCAAGACCGCCGGATCCCTCGTCCCGACGCCCGGTGGTCTGGGCGCGGTGGAGGCGGTGCTGTCCGGCGGCCTCGCGGCCGCGACCGGGATCAGCGGCTCGACGGCGTTCTCCGCCGTGATCCTCTTCCGGCTGCTGACGTTCTGGCTGCCGATCGCACCCGGCTGGGTCGCCACGACCTGGCTGCAGAAGCGCGAGGCGCTCTGACCGGCCTCAGGGGTCGGTCGGAGCGCCTCGGTCACGCGCGTCTCAGCGCCGGTACGTCTCAGCCCCGGTACGTCTCCAGGAGCCGCAGCCACACCTCGCTGATCGTCGGATACGCCGGCACCGCGTGCCACAGCCGGTCGACGGGGACCTCGCCCGCCACCGCGATCGCCGCCGCCTGGATCAGCTCGCCCGCGCCCGGCCCGGCGAAGGTCACGCCGATGACCACCTCGCGGTCGGGATCGACCAGCATCCGGGCCTTGCCCCGGTAGCCCTCGGCGTAGAGGGACGCGCCCGCGACCGAGCCCATGTCGTAGTCCACGGCGCGGACCTTGCGGCCGGAGCGTTCCACCTCGGCGAGGGACGGGCCGACGGAGGCGACCTCGGGGTCGGTGAAGACCACCTGGGTCACCGCGTCATGGTCCGCGGTGGCCGCGTGGGCGCCCCAGCGGTCCGTCTCCAGGAGCGGTACGCCCTGGGCGCGGGCCACGATCGCGGCGCCCGCGATCCGTGCCTGGTACTTGCCCTGGTGGGTGAGGAGCGCCCGCCCGTTCGCGTCGCCCACCGCGTACAGCCAGTCGCTGCCGACCACCCGGCAGCTCTCGTCCACGTCGAGGTACCGGCCCGGGGTGATGCCCACCGACTCCAGGCCGATGTCGTCCGTGCGCGGCGCGCGGCCGGTCGCGATGAGCAACTCGTCGGCCTCGAGCGTCGAGCCGTCGTCCAGGGTCACCGTGACGGTGTCCCCGGAGCGCGAGACGGATGCGACCGAGGTGCCGGCGCGGACGTCGGCGCCGGCCTCGCGCAGCGCCTGCGCGACCAGCTCCCCGCAGAACGGTTCCATCTTCGGCAGCAGACCTGATCCCCGTACGAGCAGAGTGACCTGCGCACCGAGCGCCTGCCAGGCGGTGGCCATCTCGGTGGCCACCACTCCCCCGCCGACCACGATCAGCCGCCCCGGCACGGACTGAGCGCTGGTCGCCTCGCGGCTGGTCCAGGCGCGGGCGCCGGTCAGGCCCGGCAGATCGGGCAGCGCGGCACGCGTACCGGTGCAGACGGCGACGGCGTGCCGGGCCGCGAGCACATGACGCTCGCCCTCGGGACCCCTGACCTTGACCCGGCGCGTGCCGTCGAGGCTGCCGTGACCGCGGTAGATCCGGACGCCGATGCCGTCCAGCCAGGCCGCCTGCCCGTCGTCCTTCCAGTGGCTGGTGAACGCGTCCCGGTTCGCGAGCACCGCGGCGGCGTCCAGCGGTCCCTGCACCACCGCGCTCAGGCCCGGCACCTTGCGCGCGTCGGAGCGGGCGATCACCGGGCGAAGGAGCGCCTTGCTGGGCATGCACGCCCAGTACGAGCACTCGCCGCCGATCAGTTCGCTCTCCACCACCGCGCAGCTCAGGCCCGCGGCCCGTACGCGATCGGCCACGTTCTCGCCCACCGGGCCCGCGCCCAGGACCACCACGTCGTATTCGGTCGTCTCCACATGTCCCTGTGCCATGACTGCCAGTCTGGTGGCAGGTGTAGTCCGTGGCCACAGGGGCAGTCGACCCGGCACGGATTCGTCAGCGACATCCGTCCCGGAATAGACCGGAGACTCCCGCAGTTGTGCGGGGCAGCCACCAGCCGTCGGCGAAATGGTAGGAAACACCGTGAGCACCCTGGAACTCACCAAGGAAAACTTCGACGAGATCGTCACCGCGAACGAGTTCGTCCTGATCGACTTCTGGGCCGATTGGTGCGGCCCGTGCAAGCAGTTCGGGCCGGTCTACGAGGGGGCCTCGGAGCGCCATGACGACCTGGTCTTCGGCAAGGTCGACACGGAGGCGCAGCCGGAGCTGGCCGCCGCCTTCGGGATCCAGTCGATCCCCACGCTCGCGATCATCCGCGACAAGGTCGCGATCTTCGCGCAGCCCGGTGCGCTGCCGGAGTCGGCTCTCGAGGACGTGATCGGGCAGGCCCGCAAGGTGGACATGGACGAGGTCCGCAAGCAGGTCGCCGAGGAGCAGGCCAAGCAGGCGGGCCAGGCCGGGGCGAACGGTCAGCCGCAGTAGGCGGATCGGTCGGCAGCAGTACGCGGACCGAGAAGTACGCGCGAGGGGCGCCGTTTCCGTCGGGAAACGGCGGGGGCAGCCGGCGGGCGGCCGGGAAGGCCCGCGGGGGGGCCCCGGTTCCCGCGGGGAACCGCCGCCCCTCGCGTATGTCCGGGCCCCGCGCGTACGCCTGGCACGGACCTAGAACGGGTACCCCGCGACGTCCCCGCGCACGGTCGTCCACCGCACGTCCGTGAACGCCTCGATATTGGCCGCGCCGCCGAACCGCGCCCCGGTCCCGGAGGCCGCGACGCCGCCGAAGGGGGCCACCGCCTCGTCGTTCACGGTCTGGTCGTTGATGTGCACGATGCCGGTCGGGATGCGGTCCGCGAGGGCGAGTCCGCGGTCGGTGTCGCGCGTGACGATGCCGAGCGAGAGCCCGTACTCGCTGTCCGCGGCGAGCGCGGCCGCCTCGTCGAGCGTGCCGAAGGACCGTACCGGCGCGACCGGCCCGAAGACCTCTTCGGCGTACGCGGGCGAGGACTCGTCGACGTCGGCGAGCACCGTCGGACGGTAGAACAGCTCCTCGTGGGTGCCGCCCGCCGCGAGCCGCGCACCGCGCCCGGTGCTCGCGGTCACGAGGCCGTGCACCTTGGTGAGCTGCCCGGAGTCGATCAGCGGACCGAGGTGGACCTGGGCGCGGTGCGGGTCGCCGACGGCGAGCGAGTCGGCCTTGGCGGCGAGGCGCTCGACGTACTCCTCGTAGAGGGAGGAGTGCACCAGGTGGCGGCCGGTGGTCATGCAGATCTGGCCCTGGTGGAAGAAGGAGCCCCAGGCCGCGGTGGAGATCACGGCGTCGAGGTCGGCGTCCTCGAGGACGATCAGGGCGGAGTTGCCGCCGAGTTCGAGGTGCGCGCGCTTGAGGTGGCGGCCCGCGGCCTCGCCGACGGCGCGGCCCGCCGCGGTCGAGCCGGTGAAGGAGATGACGGGGACCAGCGGGTCGGCGACCAGCGCGCGGCCGACTTCGGGCCCGCCGGGCAGGACGTGCAGGAGGTGTTCGGGCAGTCCGGCCTCCGCGAAGACCGCGGACAGGAACAGCCCGCCGCACACGGCCGTACGCGGATCGGGCTTGAGCACCACCGCGTTGCCGAGCGCGAGCGCCGGGGCGACGGAACGTATCGACAGGATGAGGGGTGCGTTGAACGGCGCGATCACACCCGTGACGCCGACCGGCACCCGTCGGGTGTACGACAGACGCGGGGCCTCGCTGGGCAGCACCTCGCCCGTGGGGCGGGAGGCGAGCGCGGCCGCCTCGTAGCACTCCTGGGCCGCGACATGCAGCTCGAAGCCGGCCTTGCCGGGTATGGAGCCGGACTCGCGCACCAGCCATTCGGTGAGCTCTTCGGCGTGCTCGGAGAACAGGTCGCCCGCCTTGCGCAGCGCCGCCGCGCGTACGAAGTGCGGGGCCGCCGCCCAGGCGGACTGCGCGGCACGCGCGGCGGCCGTCGCGCTCGCCACGTCTTCGGGGGAAGCGAGCATCACCGTGGCGAGCTCCTCGCCGGTGGCGGGCTCGGTGACCGCGTGCTCACCGCCGCCCAACGGCCGGGACTGCCAGGTCTTCGGGTCGAGCAGGGGCATGCCATGGCTCCGTTCTGTCGACGAAGCGTCGACGTACTGTGCGACGCGAGAAGCCGGCGGACGCGCCGTCAGCTCCCCGGAGGAAGTCCCGTGTAGAGCGCGGCCGGTTCGGTGGCCGCATGAGAGGAGTCCGCGATCCAACACGGCCGGGCAAGCCGCGGCCGTTGCTCGAACGCACCCCCATCTGGTTGAGCGTGCAACATCGTAGTCGTGTCGAACGGGAATCGGATGGTCTGCCGCACACGTTCGATACACAACTGTGAGTAGGTGTCGAGGAGTTGCTCTTCACCGGTCCGCTGCACGCACCGGCGCCCCGCGGGAACCGGTCTCTCACCTCCCGCTGACCCCACTGCACCCACCTGCTAATTTGCGCGCAGTGCAATGGCTTTCCCGCTCCGACTCAGCGGGAACGGTGGGGGTGACAGGGGTGGCGACTTCCAATCGGCAGCGCCGGACGACCATCGGGGATGTGGCGCGCGCCGCGGGTGCCTCGATCTCGACGGTCTCGCGCGTGGTCAATGGGGTGGACTCGGTGGACGCCGCGCTCGCGGAGCGCGTGCGGCAGGTGATCGTGGAGCTCGGTTACCGGCCGAACGCGGCGGCGCAGGGACTGGCGCGGGGGCGTTCGGGAACGATCGGCGTCCTGGTGCCCGATCTCGCCAACCCGTACTTCCACGACATGCTCAAGGCCCTCTCCGACGTGGCGCGCGGCAGCGGGCGCCGGGTCCTGGTGATGGACTCGGGCGAGGATCCGTACGAGGAGCGGGAGCTCGCGGACGATCTGATCCGGCACTCGGACGGCATCCTGCTGTGCTCGCCGCGGATGCCGCGCGCCGATCTGGCCGACCTGGCCCGGCGCGGACACCCGATGGTCGTCGCCAACCGCGTCCTGCTCGGACTCGAACTGCACACCATCACCGCGGACTTCTTCCGCGGCATGCTCGCCGTCTGCGGGCACCTCGCCCAGCTCGGGCACCGCGAAGTGGTCTATCTCGCCGGTCCGGAGGCCTCCTGGGCCAATGCCGAACGGCTGCGCGCGCTCGGCGCCGCCGAGGACTTCGGGCTCACCTTCCGCTCTCTCCCGTGCGGCGCGACCATGGAGGCCGGATACGAGGCGGCGCCCTCGGCACTCGAGGGCGGCACGCGTGCGGTGGTCGCGTACAACGACTTCGTGGCGCTCGGGGCGCTGGCCCGGTTCAAGGACCTCGGGGTGCGGGTGCCCGAGGACGTCTCCGTGACCGGTTTCGACGACATCGGGATGGCCCGCTACTCCTCGCCCGCGCTGACCACGGTGGGCGTGCCCCGGGGGCTGCTCGCGCGCCTGGCGGGCGAGGCGCTGGTGCGGCAGATGCAGGGGGCCGCCCCGCTGGATCCGGAGGCGGTCCCCGTTCAGCTGCAGGTGCGCGACTCGACCGCCGCACCCGCCTGAGGCGTCACGTGCGCGAATCGACAACCGCACCCGCCTGAGGCGTCAGGTGCGGGTGCGCCACAGGTCACGCAGGAGCGCGATCTCGGCCATGTGGTGGATGAATTCGAAGTTCGTCCCCCACACGACGGTGATGTACGGGTCGTCGGGGTCGGATCCGTACGGGTACTGCGAGTAGCCGACCTGGTCCAGCTGCTCCTCGCTCACGCCCTCGACAGCGTCGCGCCATCGGCCGACCGTCTCCCAGAAGCGCTCGACGGCGAGGGAGGCCGAGGGGGTGAAGTCGACCATGAGCTTGGGGTCCTGCTTGCGCTCGCCGAAGGTCCACTCCCAGCCGCCCGCGAACTCGTAGTGGAGATGGCACAGCCGCCAGGCGATGGTGGTGACCGGTGTGACGTCGGGCGGTACGGGACCGGTGTGCGCGAGGACCTCCTCGACCCGTGCGGAGCTCACGCTCCAGTCCTCGGCGATCTCCTCGACCGTCATCCCGGAGGCGGCCTGCCGGCCGATCTCCGCGTACTCGCCGCCCGGGATGTCCGGGTTCCCGAGGTCGAGGACCCACTCCCCCGGCCCGAACGCCCGCGGCGTACTCGCCTCGCCGCGGGGGCGCAGCGACCAGCAGTCGGCGGCCGGTTCCCAGAGGTACTCGTCGTCCGTGAGCCCGGTCAGCCGGACCTCGGCCATCTCCCGCGCCTTGTCGAACTGGTCGAGCAGCATGCCCAGACGGTCGGTCCTCGCGTGCGCGAACTCCATGGCCCGCCCCCTTTGTTGTGGTTTCGGGCCGGCGGGCTGATCCCATCTGCCGGCGACGGCGAGGGTAACCGCTCGGTCCGGCCGGGGCGATCGAATATCGCGGCGTGCGGGTACGCGCTCAACTCGACTCCCGCACCACCGGTACGCGCTCAGCTCGACTCCCGCACCACCATCGAAGCGGCGAGCAGGTCGTGCACCTCGGGCTCGGCGCCCGGCGCGCGCACGACGCGGTCGACCAGTTCGGCGAGCAGCTGGCCGGAGGGCATCTCCAGACGGACGGTGCTGAGCCGGGGGCGGATGAGCTTGCCGAGCAGCAGATCGTCCGCGCCGATCACGGCCGTCTCCTCGGGCACCGCGATGCCCGCGTCCTGCAGCGCGCGCATCAGGAGCATCGCGTATTCGTCGTTGTAGGCGAACACCGCGTCCAGGCCCGACTCACGCCAGCGCGCGGCTAGTTCGGCCGCCGACTCCTCCGTGTAGGCCAGCGACAGCGGTACGACCTGCGCGCCGGCCGGTTCGGCCGCCGCCCGTACGCCCGCCAGGCGCGGTTCGGAGAACACCTGCAGACCGGCCTCCGCGGGCACCACGACGCCGATACGGCGCCGCCCGCGCTCCACCAGATGCGTCCCCGCACAGTGGCCGACCTCGCGATGGTCCATGAGCAGCGCATGCGCACCCTCGACCCGCTCGGACCCCAGCGTGACCACGGCCTTCGCCCCGGCCCGCTTGAGGACCTCGACCTGCCCCGGCTCGAGCGTGCCCGGTACGAACACGGCCACCGGCCGCAGTTCCGCCCAGGCCCGGGCGGCCTCGTCGCCGCCCATGCCGACGCTGCCGTACTGGACGACGGTGTAGTCGAGCCTGCGCAGCGCCCACTGCAGCTCGTACTGGAAGTGGCTGAACAGCGGTCCGACCGGGACATGCGAGGCGGGCATCAGGACCATGCGCGAGTGCCCGGCGCGCAGACTGCGCGCGGCGGCGTGCGGCACATAGCCGAGCTCTTCGGCGGCGGCGCGGACGCGGTGGCGGGTGGGTTCGCTGATGCGTACGGAGGAGGTGTTGTTCAGGACGTACGAGACCGTCGCACGTGACACACCGGCGAGCCGGGCCACATCGGCGCTGGTCGGTACCGGCCGTGGCCCCTGCGCTTCCTCGCTCTCGATGGGCGGCTGTCCCGCCTGCTTCGGAATCTGCACCATGACGTGCCGCATCCTTCCAGACGGCTTTGCGGCATCCCTTACCGCACACCCTTACCAGCCGGTAACGTGCCGCCGTACCCGCAGCCGATCCGGAGGTGGCCCATGACTCCCGCCCGCAGCGCAGGCCTGGCCGAGACCGCCCGGGCGCTGGCCGACGGCGAGTCCTCGTCCGTCGCGCTCGTCGAGGAGAGTCTCGCCCGGATCGAGGCCAGCCAGTCCTCGCTCAACGCGTTTCGCCGGGTACGGACCGAGGCCGCGCTCGCCGAGGCGCGTGACGCGGACCGGCGCCTCGCGGCCGGTGAGCGGCTGCCGTTGCTCGGGGTGCCGGTCGCGGTGAAGGACGACATGGACGTGGCCGGGGAGCCGACCGCGTTCGGGTGCCCGGGGGACTTCCCCGTCAAGGAGCGGGACGCGGAGGCGGTACGGCGGCTGCGGGCGGCCGGGGCCGTGATCGTGGGCAAGGCCAACACCTGCGAGCTCGGCCAGTGGCCGTTCACCGAGGGCCCGGCGTTCGGCAGCACCCGCAATCCCTGGGACACCGGGCGCACGCCGGGCGGTTCGTCGGGTGGTTCCGCGGCCGCCGTCGCCGCGGGTCTGGTGCCGGCCGCGCTCGGTTCGGACGGTGCGGGGTCGGTGCGCATCCCGGCCGCGTGGACATATCTCGTCGGCATCAAGCCGCAGCGCGGCCGGATCTCCTCGTGGCCGGACGCCGAGGCGTTCCAGGGCATCACGGTCAACGGCACCCTGGCCCGCACCGTCGCGGACGCGGCGCTGCTGCTCGACTGCGCGAGCGGCAGCCATGAGGGGGATCTGCACAAACCGCCCGCGATCCGTGCGGCGCAGGCTGCCGAGCGCGAGCCCGGGCGGCTGCGGATCGCCCTCTCCTTGAAGATGCCGTTCACCGCCACGCCCAAGCGGCTCCACCCCGACGTGCGCAAAGCCGTGACCGCGCTCGCCGAGCGGCTGACGGGGCTCGGCCACACCGTCGAGGCCGCGGACCCCTCGTACGGGCGGATCGGTCTCACCTTCGTGCCGCGCGGCACCGCGGGGATCGCCGAGTGGGTGGAGCGCGTGCCGGATCCGTCCCTGCTCGATCCGCGCACCCTCGAGGCGGCCCGGCTCGGGCGGCTGCTGGGCGGGGCGCCGCTGCGTGCCGCGCGCAAAGCGGAGGCCCGGCTGCACCGTCGGGTGGGCGCGCTCTTCTCCACGTACGACGTGATCCTGGCGCCGACGACCGCCACCGGACCGCCGAGGATCGACACCATCGCGCGGATGAACGGGCTGCGCACCGACCAGGCGATGATCGCGGCCTGCCCGTACGCATGGACCTGGAACGTTCTCGGCTGGCCGGGGGTGAACGTGCCCGCCGGCTTCGGCTCCGACGGTCTGCCGCTCGGGGCGCAGCTGCTCGGACCGGCGAACAGCGAACCGCTGCTGATCTCGCTGGCGGCGCAGCTGGAGCACGAGCTGAAGTGGTACGAGCGGTGGCCCGGCGAAGCGACGGCCGCGTGACCACCGGCGCGGGACGACGGCGTGACCACCGGCGCGGGACGACCGCATGACCACCGGCGGGAAGACGGCCGCGCGAACAGGAACACCCCTCCGGAAACGCCCAGTTGAGACGTACAGTGAACGCGTGGACGATGTGTCGATGGTGGGCCTCACGGGACGGGTGACCGGCACGGTCGGGCCCGGACTCGTCGGCGAGGTGATCGTGCGGATCCGTGGCGGCGCCGAGCACTTCCTCGCGTATCCCGCCTCGGCGAAGGACCGGATCGACACCGGGACGGTGGTGATGGTCGTCGAGTACCAGCCGCCGCGGACCGTCTATGTCCAGGCGGCATACGGAACTTGACGGGCCGGCGCCCGCCGGCTTCAGGATGGCAACAAGAAGTCCGCAGCGCCGTCACCCCTGCCCTGACCGGCAGGACACTCCCCACACGACGCCGACCGGCGTCGTGGACAAGGGGGGTTGCCGATGGGTATCGGCATCATCGTGGGGCTCGCGATCGGCGGTCTGATCGTCGTCGTAGGCCTGTTCAAGGCCATGTGGCGGGTCGCCGAACCCAATGAGGCGCTGGTCATCTCCGGTTCGAAACACCGCACCGAGGGTCTCGGCGAAGGCATGGGGTTCCGGATCGTCACCGGGCGCGGCACGCTCGTCATGCCCGGGGTGCAGGCCGTACGGCGGCTCTCGCTCGATCTCAACGAGACCGAGCTGTCCGTGGACTGCGTCACCCACCAGGGCATTCCGCTGAAGGTCCGCGGCGTGGTGATCTTCAAGGTCGGCGACGACTTCGTGTCGATCGCCAACGCGGCCCGCCGCTTCCTCGACCAGCAGCGGCTGATGGCCGAGCGGGTGCACAACGTGTTCGCGGGCCATCTGCGGTCCATCGTGGGCGGGTTGACGGTGGAGGACATGATCCGCGACCGGGACAAGCTGACGGGGCAGACCCGGGCCGCGTGCGGGACGGAGATGGAGAAGCTGGGCCTGATCGTGGACTCGCTGCAGATCCATGAGATCGAGGACCCGACGGGCTACATCCAGAACCTCGCGATGCCGCACGCGGCGGCCGTCCAGCGTGACGCGCGGATCGCGCAGGCGGAGGCCAACCGGCGGGCCACCGAGGCCGAGCAGCAGGCCCAGGCGCGAATGGCGGAGGCCACCCGGGACAGCGAGATCCTGCAGGCCGGCTACAAGGCCGAACGGGACCGGGCGAGCGCCGAGTCGGCGCAGGCCGGACCGCTCGCCGAGGCGGCGTCACGGCAGGAGGTCGTGGTGCAGGAGACGCGGGTGGCCGAGCTGGTGGCTCGGCGCAGGGAGCAGCAGTTGCAGGCGGACGTCCGCAAGCCCGCGGACGCCAGGGCCTATGAGACCCGCACGATCGCCGAGGCCGCACGCGACGCCCGGGTATCGGCCGCCGAGGCGCAGGCCAAGGAGACCGAACTGGCGAGCGCCGCGGATGCCTCGGCGACCCGCGTGACCGGTCAGGCGGACGCCGCCGCGGCCGAGGCACGCGGACTCGCGGCGGCCGCGGCCGTACGGGCCAGGGGTCTGGCCGAGGCCGATGCGATCAAGGCGCGGGCGGACGCGCTCGCCACGAACCAGGAGGCGGTGATCGCCCAGCAACTCGCCGAGAACTGGCCGGAGATCGTCCGGGCGGGCGCGGGTGCCTTTGATTCGGTGGACAACATGGTGGTGCTCAACGGGGCGGACGGGATGAACGACCTGCTGGCGAAGGCGCTCACCATGGGCGGCACCGGGCTCGGCCTCGCGCGGCAGCTGATGTCCGCGATGAACGGGAACGGGCAGGTGAACGGGGACGGCCGTCTCGGCGGCCTCGTCAACGGGAGCGTGCCCGCCCAGCAGCCCGCGGCGGAACCGGTAGCCCTCGACGAGGAGGCGAAGAGGGCGGACTGACCCCGCCCGCACGGCCGTTGGCCCGGTCTCACCCCCGGGCCAGCGTCCGCCACAGCGCGGGGTCCTCGAAGTTCAGCGCCCACAGCGCCGTATGGCGCACCCCGTACTTGCGCAGCACCGGCAGATGCGCCGCGGTGCCGCGCGCGTCCTGGTACCAGACGACGCGGCGCTGTGTGCCTTCCGTGTACGAGAAGTGCGGCGTCTTCGACTCCGGGTTGAGGTGATAGCGGGCCCCCTTCTTGCGCCGCAGCTCCTCCGCGGACTGCCAGGTGACGGCGCGGGCGCGGGTCCGCTTGCCGGTGGCCGCCCAGTCCCAGCCGAACGCGGGCAGGGCCATCTCGATCTTCGCCCGGGGCACGAGGCGCGTGGCGTGTCTCAGGATGTCCTCGTACCAGTCGGGAGAGGAGACCGGCCCCGGTTCTCCGCCGGCCCAGTGCAGGTTGTACGCCATGATCCGCAGCCGGTCGCTCGCGGCACCGAGCCGCCGGTAGTCCCAGATCCGCCCGTTTCCGCGGGCCTGCGGGGAGACCGTGGTGATGCACTGCTTGCGCTCGGCGTGCAGCCGCCGGCACAGGGCGGTGATGAACTCGGCGTATCCGGCGCGCACTTGTGTGTAGGTGTCGTCAGGACTGGGCGCGTGGGTCTCGTAGTCGATGTCGAGTCCGTCGTACGCGCGGCTGCGCACCGTCGCCATCAGCGCCTCGATATGGCGGGCCCGGCGCTTCGGATCGGTGACGAGTGCGGCGAGCCGGCCGGGACCGAGGCGTTCGTGCACGGTGGGCACCACCTTGATGCCGGCCTTGTGCAGTCCGTCGATCACCCGCTTGTCGCCCGCGCCCATATGGGGCGCGACCCGGCCGTCGTCCTTCGCCTCGTACCAGAACGGGCTGACCGTGTGCAGCTGGTCCCGGTGGCGCAGGGCGGTGCGGTACGCGGCTTCCTGCTCCCAGTACGGCAGCCAGCCGGAGACGGTACGCGGCGCCGGGCCCGCTTCCTGGTCGGCGCCGGACGGTGCGGCGACGTCCGGGTGGGGTGCGGCGACGTCCGGGTGGGGTGCGGCGGCGAGGGTGAGGGCGAGGGCTGCGGCGACGATGACGCTACGGGCTGACATGGGGCGAGCCTGCGGTTCCTGCCGGGTCCCCGCGCTGCGGGCTGCTCCGGACAGGCCCTAACGTGACCCCACCGGAGCGTATGGAGGGTGGAGCAGGGATGACGGAGCAGCAGGCGGCCGGACAGGCCTTGGTACCGGGTCGCGACGGACCGCATGCGACGGCCGAGGCGGAACCGCACGAGGTGGGTGCCGTCCACATGGAGTACGCGCCCGCGCACGACGGCGACCCCGATCCCGGGGAGATCGTGTGGACCTGGGTGCCCTACGAGGAGAACGACGGCCGCGGCAAGGACCGTCCGGTCCTGATCGTGGCCCGGGAGGCGGCCGGCACGCTGCTCGGCATCCAGCTGTCCAGCAAGCGCCATGACCACGACCGCGAGTGGGTCGCGCTCGGCAGCGGGCCCTGGGACAGCTCGGGCCGTGACTCCTGGGTGGACCTGGACCGGGTCCTGCGCATCCACGAGCGCGGTATGCGCCGCGAGGCGTGTGCGCTCGACCGGGGACGGTTCGACCTGGTGACGCTGAAACTGCGCGAGCGGTACGGGTGGAGCTGACGGCTACGGTGCGGGGAAGGCGTGCTCGAAGGCCGCGCGGGTCGCGCCCTGGCGGTCGAGCACGCCGAACACCACGCGTCTGAAGTGCCCGGCGAAGCGCCCTTCGCCCGTGAGCAATACGCGGAAGGCATCGGCCACTTGGGCCGGATCGTTCTGGAACACACCGCAGCCCCAGGCCCCGAGGACCAGGTGCCGGTAGCCGTGCGCGACGGCCGTCTCCAGGACGCGTTCGGCCCGGGCCGCGAGCACCGTCCCGATGCGGTGTGCCTCCTCGGGCCGACTGCGGCGGATCACTCCCGCGTTGGGGGCGGGCGAGGTCAGAAAGCCGACGTCGTACGGCTCTTCGAGGAGCCGGCCGCTGTCGTCGCGGAACACCGGGACCGCGGGCGCGTGGATGACCCGGTCCGTGTAGAAGGCGTCGCGGTGGGCGCGGTGGTGCGCGTAGAACTCGGGGACCTCGCGCAGACAGGTGTACAGGGCGGAGGCGCGGCACAGCGCCTCCTCCTGGGCCTGGGCCCCGTTGAGGAAGCCGCCGCCGGGGTTGCGGGCGGAGGCGAAGTTGAGGACGGCCACGGGCTCGCGGGCCTCGCCCACGAGCCGGCGGGCCGCCTGGGTGCTGCCTTCCGGGGTGACCTCGAAGCCGGTCGGGTGGACGGCGTCGACGGTGCACTCCACGGCGCCGGGGCCGTGCAGTCCCGTTCCGGAGCGGGCGGCCGCGATCGGGGCCGCGAGATCGACCGTGCGTCCGCTCGGTGCGGTGTACCTGCCGGTTTCGACGATGGCCTCGGTCGCCTTGGCGAGTTGGCGCAGGCGTGCGCTCATGACGGAAATCCCCCGTGGTGGTGCGGTGTTGCGTCACCCCGCATCCTCCTGGGGCGGCGGCCGCCCGGGCAACGGATTTCCTCCGCCGCCCGTCGCACCTGCTCGCCCTACTCCCCTCGTACGTCCAGCAACTCCGTGATCTGCCGCGAAGCCTTGCGCGCCGCCTGCCCCGGATCCGCGCCGGCCAGGACGTCCGCCATGTAGCGCTTGATCGGATTGTTGGCCTCCACGGCCGCCCAGCGCGGGGAGTTGGGCGTCGCGCGGCCGCGGACCGCACCCGCGGCCATCGCGGCGACGCCCGGCTTCCCGTCGACCACCGAGGCGAGCGTGGTCTTGTTGGGGACATAGTCCATCGTCGTGGCGAGTTCCTTCTGCCAGCGTTCGCCGGCCAGCGCCTTGACCACGTTCAGCGCCGCCCACTCCTGGTCGGTGCGCTCGGGGATGACCAGGTCCGAACCGCCGGTGAACACCCGGCCCGGCCGGCCCGCCTGCTTGCCGGGTACGGGGAAGTAGCCGATCTTCCCGGCGAGTTCGGGGTTGGCCTCCTCGATCAGTTTCGCCGCGCCCGGCACGGTGACGATCTGTGCGACCTGCCCCTTGGCGAACACGTCGGTCTGCGGCGGCGTCTGCTCATCCGCGTCCTTCGGTCCCTGGCCGAGCGCCTGGAGCCGCGCGTAGAAGTCCATTCCGGCCAGCGCCTCGGGGCTGTCCAGGGCGCCGCTCCACACGCCGTCGTCGTCCACCGCGAGCTCGCCGCCCTCCTCCCAGATGAATCCGGCGAGCGTGTACCAGTCCTGGCCGGCGAGGTAGATCCCTTGCCGGGAGCCGGAGTTGAGCCGCTCGGTCTGCCTGAGCCACTCCTCACGGTCCCGGGGCAGCTTCTTGATGCCCGCGGCGGCGAATAGGTCCTTGTTGTAGAGGACCACGCGGTTCGCCGCGTACCAGGGGATGCCGAACTGGGCCCCGTCGACGGAACCGGGCTCGGCGAGACCCTGCACCCAGTCCTCCATCCCCAGGTCGCGCGCCGACTCCAGGGACAGATCGAGCACGCCGCCCTGGTCGACGTACTGCGCCACCTGCGTATTGCCGACCTCGATCACATCGGGTGCGCTCGCCTCGTCGCTCTCCAGGGCCTTGTTGACCTTGTCGCCGATGCCCGTCCACTCCTGGATCCGTATGTCCAGCTCCACGTCACCGTGTTCGGCCTCGAACTCCTGCTTGAACTTCTTCAGGAAGCCTTTCGTGGTGCTGTTCTGCATCAGCCACACCGTGACCGTTTCGCGCTCCTGCGACCCTCCGAGCGACATGCCTCCGCAGCCCGTGAGCGCGGTCAGTGTCAGGACGGTCAGGGGCAGAGCGAGGGTGCGGTGCTTCACGCGGCTCACCTTCAGCGCAGGGACATGGAGGAGGGCCCGACGTGGGGGTAAGCGGCTTCGACGCTTGTACGGGTGTGGCCCTGGAGTTTGGTGTGTACCAATGCGTCGGTCAAGGGGCTGACGTTCGAATTCTCACTACGTGACACAGCGCGTTCTCAGCACGTGGCACGGTGCTGCGGCCGGCAGGGGTGCGGCCTGCGTCCGCCGTCTCGCGCGGCCCGGCCGCATACGGCACCGTGGAGTGACCGAGTGACCACCCGAAGGAGTGCGACCGCCATGTCGGACCACACGTACCGCGTCACGGAGATCGTCGGCACCTCGACCGAGGGCGTCGACCAGGCCATCCGCAACGGGATCGCGCGCGCCGGACAGACCCTCAGGGCCCTGGACTGGTTCGAGGTGACCCAGGTGCGCGGCCATATCGAGAACGGTGAGATCGCCCACTTCCAGGTGGGTCTGAAGGTCGGCTTCCGGCTGGAGGACGACGAGTAGCGGGCGCCCTGCTCCCTACGTGCGGCCCTCGGTCTCCTGTGCTTGTTCGAGGGCCCCCGAGGGAGCGGCCCAGCGGGCCCGTACGACCTTGAAACCGGCACGTTCCGCGGCGTCGCACACGAGCTCGTCGTCATCCACGAGCATCCGCACCTCCCGGCCGCGGGCCAGCCTGCGCAGCACCTCCAGTTTGGTGAGGCGGGCCGGCCTGCGGTCGCTGTCGCGCCGCATGTGCATCCGGCCCTCGGGCAGCCCGTGCCGGGCCAGCCACTCCTCGGTGTCCGCGCGGCAGCGCTCGGGGCGGCCCGTGAGGTACTGGATCTCGCACTCCGCGGCGCTCTTCAGGACCAGCTCGATGCCCCGCGCGAGGGGCGGGTCCTGGGGTGCCGCGGCGAAGAATGCGGTCCAGTCGCGGGGCTTGCGCTCCAGGAAACGCTGCCGGTGTGCGGTGTCGGCGAGGGTGTTGTCCAGGTCGAACACGGCGACCGGGCGGCGTACGGCGTCCATGGCACCCACCCTAGCCAGGGAATCCTGAGCGCTCCCGAGTGTTGTACGGGACGTGACTTCCGCCGACGCAGCCTCAGTTCTCACACGGACCCGTTTCTCCGTGCTCGACCGCTCCCGTACGCGCACGGGCCAGGATCCCGCGCGGTCGCTGCGGGACACGGTCCGGTTCGCACAGGACGTGGAGGCGTTCGGCACCTTCCACCGTTTCTGGGTGTCCGAGCACCACAGCGTGCCCGGTGTCGCGGGTTCGGCACCGACCGTGCTCGCCGCGGCGGTCGCGGCGGCGACGTCCGCGATCCGGGTGGGCACGGGCGGTGTGATGCTGCCTAATCATCAACCCCTGGTCGTGGCCGAGCAGTTCGGGGTCCTCGACTCACTGTTCCCCGGCCGGATCGACATGGGGCTCGGCCGCAGCGTCGGCTTCACGGGCGGGGTGCGCAAGGCGCTGGGGCACGACAAGGACGACGCGGAGGACTTCGCCGGGCAGCTGGAGGTGCTGCTCGGCTATCTCACGGGTACGCAGACCGCCCACCCCCAGGTCCACGCGTATCCGGCGGAGGGCCGTCGGGTACCGCCGTTCGTCCTGGCCATGGGCGAGGGCGCACAGATCGCGGCGGACGCCGGGCTGCCGCTGGTGATCGGGGATCTGCGGGGACGTTCGCGGATGGTGGAGGCGATCGGGCGCTACCGGGACGGCTTCAAGCCCTCGGTGTGGGCGGACGAGCCGTACGTGGTGATCGCGGGCGAGGTGGCGGTCGGCGAGACGACGGAGGCGGCCCGGCGGCTGCTGATTCCGGAGGCGTGGTCGATGGCGTACTCGCGTACCCGTGGCGTCTTCCCGGCGCTGGAGCCGGCCGAGGAGACGCTGGCGCGGGACATGACGGCCAAGGAGCGCGAGCTGTTCGAGTCGGGGCTGCGGGGAAAGCTGTACGGCACTGAGCCCGAGGTGTCCGCCGCGCTGGCGGACGTGATCACGGCTACGGCGGCGGACGAGGTGCTGGTGACGACGTCGACGTACGACAGGGCGGAGCTGCTGGACTCGTTCGCCCGCCTGGGGCGCATATCCGGCCAGCGCCCGCCGGACCGCACCTGACCGCCGCCCGGCCACACCCTCCCGACCTGGGACAATAGGGCCAGCCCACCCCCCGCACGCCCCCCCCATCCCACCCCCGACCCCCCCCTCCGCGGCGCCCGCGAACACAACCTCCGAGGCGTCGACGTCGACATCCCCCGCGATCAGCTGGTCGTCTTCACCGGCGTATCCGGTTCGGGAAAGTCCTCCCTGGCGTTCGGCACCGTGTACGCCGAGGCCCAGCGCCGCTACTTCGAATCGGTCGCCCCCTACGCCCGCCGACTCATCCACCAGATCGGCGCCCCGAAGGTCGGCGAGATCACCGGCCTGCCCCCGGCGGTCTCCCTCCAGCAGCGCCGTACGACCCCCAGCTCGCGCTCCAGCGTGGGCACCGTCACCACCCTGTCCAACTCGCTGCGGATGCTCTTCTCCCGCGCGGGCGACTACCCGCCCGGCGCCGAGCGGCTCGACTCCGACGCCTTCTCGCCCAACACCGCCGCCGGCGCCTGCCCCGCGTGCCACGGTCTGGGCCGCGTCCACCGCACCACCGAAGCGCTGCTCGTCCCCGATCCTTCCCTCTCCATCCGCGAAGGCGCGATCGCCGCCTGGCCGGGTGCGTGGCAGGGCAAGAACCTGCGCGACATCCTGGACGCGCTCGGCCATGACGTGGACCTGCCGTGGCGGGAGCTGAAGCGGGCGGACCGCGACTGGATCCTGTTCACGGACGAGCAGCCGGTCGTCACGGTGCATCCGGTGCGCGAGGCCGAGCGCATCCAACGCCCGTACCAGGGCACGTACATGAGCGCCCGGCGCTATGTGATGAAGACCTTCGCCGAGTCGAAGAGCCAGACCCTGCGCAGCAAAGCCGAACGCTTCCTGGAGAGCACCCCGTGCGAGAGCTGCGGCGGGAGCCGGCTGCGCCCCGAAGCGCTCGCCGTCACCTTCTCGGGCCGTACGATCGCCGGCCTCGCGGCGCTCCCCCTCGACCGGCTGGCCGCCCTGCTGGCCGGAGTCCATGGCGATGAGACCGTGGAGGTGCTCACTGCGGACCTGCTGGCCCGGATCGCCGTCGTCACCGAACTCGGCCTCGGCTATCTCAGCCTGGATCGGCCCACGCCCACCCTCTCCGCCGGTGAACTCCAACGCCTGCGCCTGGCCACTCAGTTGCGCTCGGGCCTGTTCGGCGTCGTCTACGTCCTCGACGAGCCGTCGGCGGGGCTGCACCCCGCGGACACCGAGGCGCTGCTCACGGTGCTGCGCCGCCTGAAGGCCGCGGGGAACTCGGTGTTCGTCGTCGAGCACCATCTCGATGTCGTACGCGAGGCGGACTGGCTGGTCGACGTGGGCCCCGGCGCGGGCGAGCACGGCGGCCGGGTGCTGCACAGCGGGCCGGTCGCGGATCTGGAAGGGGTTGCCGAGTCGGCGACGGCGCGCCATCTGTTCGCCCGCGAAGGCGCCACGGAACGTGAACTCCGTACCCCAACGGGCTGGTTGAAGCTCACCGGGGTCGAGCGGCACAATCTGCGCGGAGTCGACGCGGAGTTCCCCCTCGGGGTGTTCACCGCCGTCACCGGGGTCTCCGGTTCCGGCAAGTCCACCCTGGTCGGCGGCGCCCTCGCAGCGCTCGTCGAGGGCGAGCCGGGTCCCGGGCGGATCGACGGCACCGTGGACCGCCTCGTGCAGGTCGACCAGCGGCCGATCGGCCGTACGCCGCGCTCCAATCTGGCCACGTACACCGGGCTCTTCGATGTCGTACGAAAGGTCTTCGCGGACTCGGACGAGGCGCGGGCGCGTGGCTACAAGGCGGGGCGGTTCTCGTTCAATGTGGCCGGGGGACGGTGCGAGACCTGCCAGGGCGAGGGCTTCGTCTCGGTGGAGCTGCTGTTCCTGCCGAGTACGTACTCCCCGTGCCCGGACTGCCACGGCGCCCGCTACAACCCCGAGACGCTGCGGGTGACGTACCGCGGCCGTTCCATCGCCGAGGTGCTCGACCTGTCCGTGGAGGCGGCCGCCGCGTTCCTCGCGGAGATCCCCGCCGCCGCACGGTCCCTCGGCACGCTGCTCGACGTGGGCCTCGGGCATCTGCGCCTCGGACAGCCCGCGACGGAGCTGTCCGGCGGTGAGGCCCAGCGGATCAAGCTGGCGACGGAGCTTCAGCGGACCCGGCGCGGGCACACGCTGTACCTGCTCGACGAGCCGACGACCGGACTGCACCCGGCCGATGTCGAGGTGCTGATGCGGCAGTTGCACGGGCTGGTCGACGCCGGGCACTCCGTGATCGTGGTCGAGCACGACATGGATGTGGTGGCGGGCGCGGACTGGGTCATCGATCTGGGGCCCGGCGGCGGCGCGGACGGCGGGCGGATCGTGGCGGCCGGGCCGCCGGCCGAGGTGGCGCGGGCGGCGGGCAGCCGGACCGCCTCGTATCTGGCGGCCCGGCTGGGGAGTTGACTCCCGGGTCCACGGATCCCTGCCGTCAGACGGCTGCTCCGGGCGACTTCGCCGGCGCCACATGGGCGAACCAGCGGGCCGTCTCCTCGTCGGTGAGCACACGCTCCAGGACCAGATCGCCCTTCATGCCGGGGAAGAACCGCCCCGCCGGCCAGCCGCGCGGGTACGGCGGCGGGTCGAGCACGAGCAGCCGGGCGCCGTCGACCAGGGGTATGTCCACCGGCGCGCCCTCGTTCCAGATCCAACTGCCGTCCGCGGCCACGAGGTTGAAGGAGCCGGTGGTGGGGACCTGTCCGGGCGCGTCCCGGCACACGGCCGCCTCCTGCGCCGAGGGGACGTATGCGTCCACATGGCCGCCGCCCGCGAGGACCTGGGCGAGCAGCGTGTGCAGCTGGAAGTTGTCGCCGATACCGCTCATGCGCAGCGCGTAGCCCGTACCGCTCGCACGGTCCAAGGCGACAAGCGGTTCTTCGTCGAGGACCGTCAGCGCGTACGTGAGGCACTTGAAGTCGTGTCCGGACGCCTCCTCGACCGAACGCAGCACGGTGAGCACCTCGCTGCGCAGGGCCGGGTCGAGCGAGGTGCGCACGCCCGGGTGGTTGAGCATGGCCACCGCGGCCATCTCCCACTGCTGCAGCGTCCACCAGGCCATGGCCGCCTGCGGGCCGACCCGTTCGAGCAGGGCGTCGTCCACGTCGGAGCTCTCCGGGTCGGGCAGCTCGCCTCCCCCGGTCGCCGCCCAGCGCTCGCAGAACTCGCCCGCCCCGCGCACGGCCTCGAGCAGTCCCTCGAAGACGGCGGGCGCGCACCGCCCGGCATCGGCGCCGCGCTCCACACAGGCGCCCACGATCACGGCGACCGTGCCGCGCGGCCCCGGCGGCACGTCCATCAACAGGGCGGCCAGGCGGGCGCCCGCCTCCTGGGCCTCCTGTTCCGCAGCTTCCCCGAAGTGCTCGTGCAGGGCGCCGAAAGCCCGCTCGGCGCGGTCGGCGTCCTGTCCGCGCACGGCGGCCTCGAAGTCCGATACGGCTTCGAGGAGCCGCCCCCTCCCCTTGCGATTGAAGATCATGCCGCGCAGCGTAACGACGGCCACCGACAACGACGAGGGCGGGTCGGTCCCGGCGTCCCCTCCGGTACCGACCCGCCCTTGTCACCCTCTACTTGGGGGCGATGAACTGCACGTCGAGGTGGATCTTCACCACCTCGCCGAGCAGGCCCGGGGCGAAGGTCAGGCCGTACTCGCTGCGCCGGATCTCTCCCGTCGCCTCGAACCCGGCGTGCTTGCTGCCGTCGTGCGGTACGTCCACGACGCCACCGAACTCCACGGCGAACGTGATGGGCCGGGTGACCTCGCCGATGGTCAGCTCGCCCTCCATCGTCCAGTCCTCGCCGGCGCCCGCGAGCCGCGTCGAGCGGAAGCTCATGGTGGGGCGGCTGGCGACATCGAGGAGATCCGAGGCGCGGACATGCGCGTCCCGGTCCGCGTTGCCCGTGTTGACGGAGGCGAGCTCCACCGTCGCGGTGACCGAGGAGTCGGCGAGGGTCTCGCCCACGACCAGTGAGGCGTCGAGCTTGTCGAAACGACCGCGCACCTTGGAGATGCCGAGGTGACGGATGGTGAAGCCGACCGCGGAGTGGAACGGGTCGAAGGCCCAGGAGCCGGCCGTGAGCGGAAGCGCGGTGGTGACGGTGGTGGCAGTGGTCTCTGAAGTCATGGCTCCACCGTGCCGGTCCGCAAGGGCCGCAGGGAGGCCGAGCCCAGGCTGGTAGTGACAGGGCCACCCTGCGGCGCAGGCTGGTAGTGACAGGGCCACCCTCGGGGGCCGGGCCCCTCGTACGATCGAGGGATGACCGACAACGCACTCGGCGCCTTCCTGCGCGCCCGCCGCGAGGCCGTCACCCCGGCCGAGGTCGGGCTGCCCGAGGGCGCGCGCCGCCGCACGCCCGGGCTGCGCCGCGCCGAGCTCGCGATGCTCGCGGACATCAGCGTGGAGTACCTGGCCCGCCTCGAGCAGGGCCGGGACCGCCATCCGTCACCGCAGGTGCTCGGGTCGCTCTGCGACGCGCTGAGGATGCCCCTGGAGGAGCGGCTGCATCTGCGCAATCTCCTGAAGGCGGAGGAGGGCCACTTCCTGTGCGCGGTCGCGCCGCGGCCCCAGCGCGAAGTCCGGCCGACGGTAAGGGCGTTGCTCGACCGGATGGAGCCCACACCGGCCGTCGTGCTCAACTGGCTGGGCGAGATCGCCGCGTACACCGAGGGGTACGCGCGCCTGGCACGGCCGCTCGGCATCCTCGACGGGGAAACGCCGAGCATGCCGCGCTACGTCCTGACCGATCCGCGCGCCAGGACCGCCTTCCCCGACTGGGAGCGGGCCGCCGACGAGCAGGTGGAGACGCTGCGCTTCGGCATCTCCAAGGGCGACCCGGAGACGGCGGAGCTCGCGCGGGAACTCACGATCACCGTGGGTGCCCCCTTCACCGACCGCATCGCCGCACCGGCCCGGGTCTCCCGCCGCAGCGGCACCGCGACGTGGGTGCACCCGGAGGCGGGCGAGTTGCGGCTCTCGTACGAGGTCCTGGAACTGCCGGAGGGCGACGGGCAGCGCATGATGGTCCAGCTGCCCGCGGACGAGGCCACGTCCGCGGCCCTCGACCGGCTCAACGGGCTCCGGCCGGGGACCTTGCGGGCCGTGGGGGGCTGAGGATTCAGCGGCGCGCGGCCTTGCGCTGCGCCCGCAGCCACTCCTTGTTCATCGCCGCGATCGACGGCAGCGGAATGCCCTTGGGACAGGCCGTCGCGCACTCGCCGGTGAGCGTGCAGCCGCCGAAGCCCTCCTCGTCCATCTGCCCGACCATGTCGAGCACGCGGGTCTCGCGCTCGGGCGAACCCTGCGGCAGCACATTGAGGTGGTTGACCTTGGCCGAGGTGAACAGCATCGCCGAGCCGTTGGGGCAGGCGGCCACACACGCGCCGCAGCCGATGCACTCGGCGTGCTCGAACGCGAAGTCCGCGTCCGGCTTCGGTACGGGGGTGGCGTGGGCCTCCGGCGCGGCGCCGGTCGGGGCGGTGATGTAGCCGCCGGCCTGGATGATCCGGTCGAAGGCCGAGCGGTCCACGACCAGGTCCTTGACCACGGGGAACGCGGAGGCCCGCCACGGCTCGATGTCGATGGTGTCGCCGTCGTCGAAGGACCGCATATGCAGCTGACAGGTGGTGGTGCGCTCGGGTCCGTGCGCATCGCCGTTGATCATCAGGGAGCAGGCGCCGCAGATGCCCTCGCGGCAGTCGTGGTCGAAGGCGACGGGGTCCTCGCCCTTGAGGATGAGCTCCTCGTTGAGCGTGTCGAGCATCTCCAGGAACGACATGTCCTGGGAGATTCCGTCCACTTCGTACGTGGACATCGCGCCGTCGGCGCCGGCGTTCTTCTGCCGCCAGACGCGCAGGGTGAGCTTCATGCGTAGCTCCGCTGAGTGGGGTGGACGTACTCGAAATGCAGCTTTTCCTTGTGGAGTACGGGGGAAGCGCCCGTATCCCTGAACTCCCAGGCCGCCGCGTACGAGAACTCCTCGTCCTTGCGCTCGGCCTCGCCGTCCGGTGTCTGCGACTCCTCGCGGAAGTGGCCGCCGCAGGACTCGGCGCGGTGCAGTGCGTCGAGGCACATCAGCTCGGCGAGTTCGAGGTAGTCGACGATGCGGTTGGCCTTCTCCAGGGACTGGTTGAACTCCTCGCCCGTGCCCGGGACCTTGATCCGGCGCCAGAACTCCTCACGGATCTGCGGGATGCGCTCCAGGGCCTTGCGCAGGCCCGTCTCGGTGCGCGCCATGCCGCAGAACTCCCACATCAGCTCGCCGAGTTCACGGTGGAAGGAGTCGGGGGTGCGGTCGCCGTCGACGGCGAGGAGGAGGTTGAGCCGGTCCTCGGTCTCGGCCAGCACCTCCTGGACCACCGGGTGGTCCTCGCTCAGCCCGTCGTTGTGGGGGTTGCGGGCCAGGTAGTCGTTGATCGTGGACGGCAGCACGAAGTAGCCGTCGGCAAGGCCCTGCATCAGGGCGGAGGCGCCGAGGCGGTTCGCGCCGTGGTCGGAGAAGTTGGCCTCGCCGATCGCGAACAGGCCCGGGATCGTGGTCTGCAGGTCGTAGTCCACCCACAGCCCGCCCATCGTGTAGTGCACGGCGGGATAGATCCGCATCGGCACCTCGTACGGGTTCTCCGCGGTGATCCGCTCGTACATGTCGAAGAGGTTCCCGTACTTCTCCTCGACCGCGGCGCGGCCCATCCGCCGGATGGCATCGGCGAAGTCCAGGTACACGCCCTGGCCGCCGGGGCCCACTCCCCTGCCCTCGTCGCACACGTTCTTCGCGGCGCGGGAGGCGATGTCGCGCGGCACGAGGTTGCCGAAGGACGGGTAGATGCGCTCCAGGTAGTAGTCGCGCTCGTCCTCGGGGATCTCGTTGGCCGGGCGGGTGTCGCCCTGCGCCTTGGGCACCCAGATGCGGCCGTCGTTGCGCAGCGACTCGCTCATCAGCGTGAGCTTCGACTGGTGCTCGCCGGTGCGCGGGATGCAGGTCGGATGGATCTGTGTGAAGCAGGGGTTGGCGAAGTACGCGCCACGGCGGTGGGCCCGCCAGATCGCGGTCGCGTTGGAGTTCATGGCGTTGGTCGACAGGTAGAAGACGTTCCCGTAGCCGCCGCTCGCGAGGACGACCGCGTCCGCGAAGTACGTGTCGATCCTGCCGGTGATCAGGTCGCGGGCGACGATGCCGCGGGCCCGGCCGTCCACGACGATCAGGTCGAGCATCTCCGTACGGGCGTGCAACTCGACGTTCCCCGCGGCGATTTGGCGCGACAGCGCCTGGTAGGCGCCGAGAAGCAGCTGCTGTCCTGTCTGGCCGCGGGCGTAGAAGGTGCGCGAGACCTGGACGCCGCCGAAGGAGCGGGTGTCGAGCAGGCCTCCGTACTCGCGGGCGAAGGGCACGCCCTGGGCCACGCACTGGTCGATGATCTCGACGGAGATCTGCGCGAGGCGGTGGACGTTGGACTCACGGGCGCGGAAGTCGCCGCCCTTGACGGTGTCGTAGAACAGCCGGTGGATCGAGTCGCCGTCGTTGCGGTAGTTCTTCGCCGCGTTGATACCGCCCTGCGCGGCGATCGAGTGGGCGCGGCGCGGGGAGTCCTGGAAGCAGAACTGGACGACGTGGTAGCCCTGTTCGGCGAGCGTGGCGCCCGCCGAGCCGCCGGCAAGGCCGGTGCCGACGACGATCACGGTGTGCTTGCGGCGGTTGGCCGGGTTGACCAGTTTGGCCTCGAAGCGGCGCTTGTCCCAGCGCTCGGCCACCGGGCCCTCGGGCGCCTTGGTGTCGACGACCGGATCGCCGGTCACGTACTCGGCAAAGTTGTTCATGTCAGCTCACCACTTTGGTCATGACGGCGACGGGGACCGAGACGAAGCCCAGCGTCAGCACGAGGGCAAGGGTGTTGGCGATCAGCTTGAGCATGCGCTCGCGGCGGGCGTTGCCCACGCCGAGGGTCTGCGCCGCGCTCCAGAAGCCGTGCCGTACGTGCAGGCCGACGGCGCTCACGGCGACGATGTAGATGACGTTGCCGTACCAGGTCGAGAAGGTGTCGATGAGGTTCTGGTACGGGTGCAGATGCTCGAACTCGCCCGGGTGCACGGTGCCCGTGGTCAGGTCGAGGATGTGCCACACGATGAACAGGGCGAGGATGATCCCGCCCCAGCGCATGGTCCGCGTGGCATAGCTCGCGCGCTTGCGCCGGTGCACGTACTTGGTGGGGCGCGCCTTGATGTCACGACGGCTCAGCTGGTACGCGGACACGGCGTGCGCGACGACCGCGGCGACCAGCGCGATACGGACGAGCCACAGCGCCCACTCGTGGTGCAGCACCGGCTCGCCCATGGTGCGCAGGAAGCGCGCGTAGGCGTTCATCTCGTCGGGGCCGAAGAAGACCTTGAGGTTGCCGATCATGTGGGCGACCAGGTAGCCCAGCATGATCAGGCCGCTGACGGCCATGACCGTCTTCTTGCCGATCGTCGAGTCCCACAGGGAGCGTGCCGGGGACGGTCGTTTACCCGGGGCTGTGCCCTTGACGGGCCGCGTTGCCAGAGCCATGCCGATGACGGTAGAGGCCAACGACCTCATCGGTCCAAGACATGATCCAGCTCATTTCGATAGCTGATGCCTATCGTGCGCGTACGCTGGCGGGTATGCAGTTCCAACAGCTCCAGTACTTTGTCGCGGTCGCGGAGACACATCACTTCACGAGGGCGGCGGAGAGCCTGCACGTCGCCCAGCCCTCGCTCTCCCAGCAGATCAAGGCGCTGGAGCGGGAGCTGGGCGCCGAGCTGTTCAGCAGGGCGCGCGCCAATATCACGCTCACCGACGCGGGCGAGGCGCTGCTGCCCCTCGCGCGCCGGATCCTCGCGGACGCGGACACCGCGCGCCTGGAGGTCCAGGAGCTCGCGCAGCTGCGGCGCGGGCGCGTCAGGCTCGGTGCGACGCCCAGCCTCTGCACGGGCCTGCTGCCGGACATCCTGCGCGCCTTCCGCGACGAGTATCCGGGGGTCCAGCTGATGGTCGAGGAAGGCGGCTCGCACGACCTGGTCCGCGAACTCGCCCGCGGAGCGCTCGACTTGGCGCTGGTGGTCCTGCCCCTTCCGTCGCCCTCCCCCGCTCTGACGACCGTGGAGCTGCTGCGCGAGGACCTGGTGGTGGTCTCCGCGCCGGACGCGCCCGCGCCCGGGCGTGCGGGGCGCTCGGTGCGGATCGCGGATCTGCAGGACGAGCCGCTGGTGATGTTCCGGCACGGCTACGACCTGCGGGAGCTGACCGTCGCGGCCTGCCGTGCGGCGGGGTTCGAGCCGGACTTCGCGGTGGAGGGCGGCGAGATGGACGCGGTACTCGGGTTCGTACGGGCGGGTCTGGGCGTGGCCGTGGTGCCGCGGATGGTCGCCATGCGCGCGGGCCTGGGCCTGCGGGTCACCCCGCTGACCCGCCCCGGCCTGCACCGGACGGTCGCCCTGGCCCACCGCAGCGACGTGGCTCCGCCGCGGGCGGCGCGGGAGCTGCAGCGGATGCTGACGGGGCACTTGAGCTGAGGTGCGGGGCGGTGACGGGTGGTCCCGGGCCGCCCCCGCACTCTCATCCACGGCCGCCACCCGCACCGTCGGGCGACCGCCACCCGCACCCTCAGGCGACCGCCACGCCCAACGCCAGCGTCGCCGCCGCGAGCACGAGGAACGGGTACTGCAGCCCGAACGAGTAGTCCTTGGCCCGTACGTGGGTGGCGATCGCCAGCGCGTAGAAGAGGACGAGTCCCACCGCGGCGGCGATCCCGATGGCCGGGACCCAGAACCCCACGACCAGGCCGAGGACGGCCGCGGCCTTGGGCAGACCGAGCCAGGGCAGGATCCGGCGCGGTACGCCCACCCGGTCCATCCCCTCGGCGATCCGCTCCCAGCGGGCGAAGTCGGCGCCGGCGGAGAAGAGGTTGTACGCGATGGTGACGATGGCGAAGACGGCATAGGCCACGTTCATGGCGGGCTCCTCGGGGTGCGCAGGGGGTGTCTTTCCCTTGCGACGAGGCAGTCCTGCGAGCTGTGACATGGTCGGGGGCACGCTGGGGGCGTCAGACGCGCGTCGCGCCGGAGTGTCCGGCGGACGTCACCCCCCGGGGTGTCCGACGGAGGTCGCGCGAGGGGTGCCCGCCGGACGTCACGCCAGGCTGTTGGGCGGACATCACACCGGCGGCGACGCCAGCCCGTCCCACCCCACCGCCCGCAGCACCGCCTCCGCCACCTCGGTCACCGTCCGCCGCGTGGCGTCGACGGAGCAGTCGGCCACGTGCGCCGCGTCCAGGATCCCGGCCAGCTCGCCGGACCGGTCCAGGTGCCAGCGCAGGCCATCGGGGTCGTCGGCATGCCGGGCGCGCAACCGTTCGCGTACGACGGCGAGTCGGGCTTCGAGGCGGCAGACCGTCAGCGGGACACCGAGCGCTTCGGCCAGCGCGCGCACCTCGTCCCGGCTCTCGGCTACCCCGGCCAGCACGAGGCGCCGCGCCCCGGCCTCCAGGTAGGTGCCGGCCACCGCCCGCACATTCCGCAGCAGCACCCGGGAGTTGAACGGGTCGCCGGCCGGCGCGGGCCACACCTGGCACAGCCGGTCGAGGTCGACGACCCCGTGCGGGACCCCGGCCTCGGCCAGCCGGTCCCCGACCGTGTCGGCGACCGAGGTCTTGCCGACACCGACCGTTCCGGTGATCAGCACGGCTTGCGGTGACGGCGTACGGGGCGTGGCGATCATGCCGCCGATGCTAGGGCCCGCTGTGTGGAGCAGCCCTCACCCCACCGCGTCCACCAGAGCCAACTCGTGCAGCCGGTCCGGCGGTCCGGGCCGTGCGTAGTACCAGCCCTGAGCCGTGTCGCAGCCCAGCATCCGCAGCTGCTCCGCCTGCGCCCCCGTCTCCACACCCTCCACGGTCACCGACAGGTCCAGGCTGTGGGCGAGGCCCACGATGCCCTCGACGATCCGCAGATCCACCGGATCGACCGGGAACCGCTGCATGCCCTGTGTGAACGAGCGGTCCAGCTTCAGAATGCTCACCGGCAGGCGCCGCAGATTGGCCAGGTTCGAGTAGCCCGTACCGAAGTCGTCCAGAGCGATGTCGACGCCCATCTCGGCCAGGCGGCGCAGCGGTTTGAGTAGATCGTCGTCCGCGCCGATGAGCGCCGATTCCGTGACCTCGAGGCAGAGCGAGCCGGGGGCGAGCCCGGACCGCTCGAGGATCTCCACGGTGTCGGCCACCAGGCCCGGATAGTGGAGTTGGTGCGGGGAGAGATTGACGTTGATCCGCAGCGGCCCGGCGTCCGCGTGCCGTTCCTGCCACTCGCGCGCCTGGCGCACCGCCTGGTCGAGCACCCAGCGCCCGAGCGGCACGATCAGACCCGTGTGCTCGGCGAGCGGGATGAAACGGTCCGGGCTGAGGACCCCGTGCTGCGGGTGCAGCCAGCGCACCAGCGCCTCGGCTCCGCGTACGCTCCCGTCCGCCAGGTTCACCAGCGGCTGGTACTCGATGAAGAACTCCTCGCGGGCGAGCGCCGCGGGCAGGGCGGTCGTCAGGCCGTAGCGCGTGATGGTGCGCGCGTCGGCCTCCGGGTCGGCGAGTTCGTAGCGGTTGCCGCCGGCGGACTTCGCCCGGTACATCGTGATGTCGGCGCTGCGCAGCACCTCCGCCGGGCTGCGCTCCCCCGCCGGTCCCTCGACGATGCCGATCGAGCCGCGCACGGTGAGCTCGCGTCCTTCGATACGGACCGGGATCGCCAGCATGCTGAGGATCCGCGAGGCCAGCTCGTCGACCTCGCGCTCGGTGTCGGGTCCCGTGGTCAGGGCCACGAACTCGTCGCCGCCGAGCCGGGCCACCATCTCGCCGGGCCGGGTCGCACAGGACTGCAGCCGGTCCGCGATCTCGACGAGGAGCCGGTCACCGGCCGCGTGCCCCATGCTGTCGTTGATGGCCTTGAAGCCGTCGAGGTCGAGGTAGCAGAGCCCGAAGCGGCGGCCCTCGCCCGCGGCGAGGGCCTTCTCCAGGCGCTCGAAGAAGAGCGTGCGGTTGGGCAGACCGGTCAGGGCGTCATGTGTCGCCTCGTAGCGCAGCCGCAGGTTGAGCAGCCGGCGCTCGGTGGTGTCCTCCATGAGGGCCAGCTGGTATTGCGGGCGGCCCTCCGCGTCCCTCAGCAGCGAGACGGTGAGGTTGGTCCACAGGACCGTGCCGTCCGCGCGGTAGTACGGCTTCTCCACGCGGTAGTGCTCGCGCCGGCCCTGCACCAACTCCTCGTACAGGCGCCAGACTTGAGGAGCGTCATCGGGATGGGTCCAGTCGGAGACCTTGCGGCCGCGCAGCGTCACATCCATGCCGCCCGCGCCGAACATCGTCTTCAGGGTGTCGTTGACCTGGAGGATGGTGCCGTCCAGATCCGCGATCCCGATCCCCACCGCCGCGCCCTCGAACACGGCGCGGAAGCGGGCCTCGCTGCTGTGCAGCGCCTCCGCCACCGCCTGGCGTGCCGTCAGCGCGGCACGGGAGATCGCCTCCTGCTCGCCGAGGGTGCGCTCGCGCAGGGCTCCGGCGAAACCGCCGGCCATCGCATGCTGGAGCCGCGACGAACGGGCCCGCTGGGCCTCGCGCTCCGTCTCGTCCGGGGTGCCGCAGTAGAGGACCAGATAGGCGTCGACGACATCCAGGGTCCGGGTGAGCGCCTCGGGGTCGGTGCAGTGGGCCTCGATCAGCGCGGCGCCCACCTGCCGCCCGGCCGCCGCGTCGAAGGCGCGAGCGGTCAGCGCGTCACACAACTGCCGGGCCAGCGGGAGCAGTTGCTCCTCGAACTCGACCCGCGTACGCGACGTCGCCGTCACCGGGAAGACGGCCCGGCTCCATATCGTGACGAACCGGCGCAGCCGCGAGTCCGGGCCGTCCGCCCCGGCCGCCTCGTCACGATCATCGGCCGCGTTCACGTCAGCAGCCCCACACCCGCGTATCCCGAGAAGGCATAAGGGTCCTCCTGCTCCGGCGGTGCGTCGGGACGCCACAGCGGCATGGAGACGAGGCCGGGTTCGACCATCTCGTACCCCTCGAAGAAGCGGCCGATCTCGTCACGCGAGCGCATGATCAGCGGGTTGCGGATGTCCTTGTAGACGCCGACCGTGCCGCCGGCCCGCTCCTGCGCCAGCGGAATCCCGTCGTACGAGGCGTGCGTGAGGATCAGCAGGCTGCCGGGCGCGAGAGCGCCGCGCAGGGTGGCGACCGCCTCGTACGGGTCGTCGGAGTTCTCGACGAAATGCAGAACCGCCACCAGCAGCAGCGCCACGGGGCGGTCCAGATCGAGCAGCCCGGACAGCTGAGGGCTGCCCAGGATCTCCCGCGGCTTTCTCAGATCGGCGGCGAGCACCACGGCGTCGGGGTTGCCGTCGAGCACGGCCTCGCTGTGCGCGACGGCCACCGGATCATGGTCGACGTACGCGACACGGGCACCCGGGTGCAGCTCCTGGGCCACCTCGTGGACATTGCCGAACGTGGGGATGCCGGAGCCGATATCGAGAAACTGGGTGATGCCCCGCTCCACGGCGTAACCGACGGCGCGTCTCATGAAGGCACGATTCGCCTGCATGATCTTGGGCAGACCCGGCATGAACTCCATGGCCTTGCGCGCCGCTTCACGATCCGACTCGAAGTTGTGCGAACCGCCCAGGTAGTAGTCATAGATACGCGAAACGCTCGGCACCGAGATATCGATGCCCCGCGGGGCCCAGGCGGGTCGCTCCATCAGATTCTCCCTGTTCGACATCTCGGGTCTGTGACCGAGCCGGTGTTCGAGGCGAGGCTACTGATCGGCAGGTGGCGGGTCGAGCCGAACCGGAAATTGCTCGTCCGTTCTCGGTCACTGCCTCCGGCAAGTGCACCTGCAGCTGCACGTGCAGACGAATTCTCGTCACTTTTGGGGTAGTTCGGTGCGATGGAACTCGACTCCCCTCTTCCACAACGGACTTCTCCGGTGTGACGCAAGTCCTTTTGGAATTTTGAACTCCCCGACCGGACTTCCGGCAAACAATACGGGCCGATTCCTCCACCGCAGAGGGTGTGGAGGAACCGGCCCGGCCGGCGAACCGCAGCGGTCGCCGTCTACTTGGGCGCGCCGACGAGCTTGCCCTGGGGCGAGACCGCGTACCAAGTGCCGCCCACACCCTGCCCGTTGGTGTCGCCGGGCGCCTGATCACCGGCGTAGGTGTACAGCGGCCAGCAGTCGATGGTCTGCTGCTGGATGCCGTCGGGGCGGTCGAAGGTGACGAAGCCCTTCTTGAGGATGCCCTCGGTGTCGTTCTTGTCGACGGGCTCGACGACCGGCCAGTTCTCCAGGCAGTCGCCGGTGCAGGCCGACTTCATCGGCCAGGCGGAGTCCTTCTTGAAGCGGTAGACGGTCATCCCGTTCTTGTCGATCACGATCTCGCCGAGCTTCGGATCCTTGCGGGTGGACAGACCCGCGGGATCGGCCTGCTCGCCGCCACCCTCCTCCTCGGCGGCGGGGGACGCCTTCTTACCGTCGGGCGCCGAGGCGAACCAGGTGCCGCCCACGCCCTGGCCCTTGGCGTCGCCGGGCTTCTTGTCCTGGGCGTAGCGGTACATCGGCCAGCCCGCGATGGTCAGCTGCTCGGTGCCGTCGGCCCGCTTCACGGAGCCCATCAGGGCCGCGTCGACCCCCGGTGCGGCCTTGGCGTCCTCGGCCGACACCACGGGCCAGGCCTTGGCACAGTCCCCTTCACAATTGGACTTCGGTGGTTTCGCCGTGTCCTCGTCGAAGCGGTAGAGCGTGAATCCCGCGCTGTCGGTGACCACCTTGCCGAGCTCCTTGCTGTCCCAGACGGCGAGCTGACCTGCGGGCTTCGCCGCGGCAGCCTCCGCCCCCGCATCGCCGTATCCGTCCCCGTAACCGTCCTCGGCCGGTGCCGCGTTGCCCACGGACTGCCCGTTCGGCTCGTCGGAACCCTTCTCCTGACCGCACGCCGTCGTCAGCGCCAACAGGGCCGCCGCTGCTGCCGCGATCGAGGCGCTCCGCCAGGTCTTCATCGTGAACTCCCATGGTCCGCTTGTGGTGCGGAGCTCGGATGCGCCGCACATGGCCCTAGGTACGCAAGCGGACAGCGGCTGCGTTCAACTCACTTCAAGATTTCTTTTCCCGCCCACCTCCCGCACGCCGGTGAAGTGCACTTTTTCCCTGCGTTTCGGTGGAACCACCCGCCTCAGAAAACCCGGGGGAAGCTAAATGGCCGAATTGCATCGCCTGACGCACCCTGAGGGCATGCCCTGGCAAGCGCCGATCGTGGTCCACCCGCCCCGCGCGGGGCACCCGGGACGCCGTGTCGAGGTGCGCGGCGTCGCCCTGGGGACCGCGTACGACGACGCGGACCTCGTGGAGTTCCTGCGCCGCGCGGGGCTCAGCGATGCCGATATGTCGCTCGACGACCCCCATCTGGTCGAGTGGCGCGGACCAGGGGCGCACGCATGGTGATCGCGGGGCCGCTCGACTGGTCACTCGTCGACGGCCCGCTCCCGCTCGCCCTGCGGGTGCTCGGCCTGCTCTCGCTTGCCTTCCTGCTCGTGACCCGTGACCGGCGCTGGTGGACCCGCTGGCTGCCGGTGGCCCTCGTGCTCGCCGCGCTCCTGACATATCTGGTCAAGGTCATCGTCAACGACTGGTGGCAGCCGTTCCCCGACGAGCTGCCTTTCGAGGTCCTCTTCTGGATCGGCATCCTGCTGCTCGGCCTGCTGCTCACCGCCTTCAAGCTGCGCTTCCTGCGCTGGCGGGGCCGGCTCGGCGCGCTGCTCGCCGCGCTGCTCGTGACCTTGTACGCGATGAACCAGGTGAACATCTACTTCGACAACTATCCGACCGTACGGACCCTGCTCGGCCCGCAGGACACGGTCAGCCTCAAGGACGCCACCGGCACCACGGAGCCGGTGCTCGAGGTGCCCGAGGGCAAGACGATCGCGGAGGTCTGGAAGCCGCCGAAGGACCTGCCCGCCAAGGGCACCCTGTCGCAGACCCCGATTCCGGGGGCGAAATCCGGCTTCAAGGCGCAGACCGCGTATGTCTATCTGCCGCCCGCCTACCACGCCTCGCCGCGCCCGCTGCTTCCCGTCCTGGTGCTGATGCCGGGACAGCCCGGCGCCCCCGAGAACTGGGTGACCTCCGGGCAGCTGCCGATGATGATGGACGCGTTCGCGGCGCAGCACGGCGGCCTCGCACCGATCGTCGTCGTCGCGGACCCCCTGGGCTCCCCGTTCAACAACCCGCTGTGCGTGGACGGCAAGCTCGGCAAGGTGCAGACGTACCTCTCCGAGGACGTCCCGAACTGGGTCGCCACGCATCTGCAGGCCGCCAAGGACCGCACCCAGTGGGCCATCTCGGGCCTGTCCAACGGCGGCACCTGCTCGCTGCAGATCGCAGTCAACGCCCCTCAGCGCTACGGCGCCTTCCTGGACATCTCCGGCGAGGACGAACCCTCCATCGGCAGCCACCAGCAGACCGTGAACAGCGTCTTCGGCGGTGACGAGGCGGCCTTCCGCAAGGTCAATCCGATGGATGTGATGGCCCGGCAGAAGTTCCCGGACACCGCGGGTGTCTTCGTCGCGGGCAAGGACGACACCACTTTCGGGCCACAGGCCAAGGTGGTGTACGACGCGGCGCGCAAGGCCGGGATGCACGTCGAACTGATGGAGCTCCCGGGCGGTCACACCTGGCAGGTCTGGCGGCCGGGCCTGGAGAAGAACATCCCGTGGCTGGCCCGACAGACCCGGCTGATCCCCTGATCCCCTGATCCGGCGTCAGCTTCCTTCGTCCGGCACACCGCTCGCGCTCCACTCGCACAGCACGCCCCGCCGAACGTGCGGCGCCACGGCCCATGTCCCACCAACGGCCCAGACACATAGCCCATTCGTACGACAGCGATCGCGGCCGTACGGGCGCCTCCTTAGCGTTTCCGGCATCGAGGTGCATTTCCGGCAACAGCGGTAAGGTCCGCGGCTGCTCCTCGGGGACCCGGAGGACTCACCATGCGTGCGATACGCAGCTTCCCGCTCGCTCTGCTCGCCCCCGTCACCGTCTGCGCGCTCACGCTCGCCGTGCCCCCGGCACAGGCCTCGCCGGCCGCGGAGAAGCCGGCCGCGGTGAAGGGCGACAACAACATCACCTCGTTCGGCTTCAGCGTCACACCCTCGACGATCGCCGCCGGCGGCCAGGTCACCTTGAAGGTCGACGGCTGCGACGGGCAGGCCACCGCATCGTCCGGCGTCTTCGACACCGTCACCGTCAACTCCGGCCAGAGCGCCAACGCCACCGTCGACTGGGACGCCAAGCCCGGTGCGATGTACACGGTGACCTTCGACTGCCGCGGCGAGAAGGGCACGACACAGCTCACCATCGCGTCCGGCAGCGGCGGCTGGACCCACCAGCCCACCAACCCGCCGATCCACCACGGCGTGAAGGCCGGTATCGGCGGCAGCCTCGCCGACCTCGACTTCGGTGAGATCGCCTTCGGCGGACTGCTCATCGCCGGTGCGCTCGGCTCCGCGCTGCACTTCGCCCGCCGCCGCCCTGCCGACGGGGGCCACCCCTGAGCGACGCCGGCACCTCAGCCGCCGGGCGCGGGCGTCGCCCCCACTCCTGGGCTCG
>NZ_JAEIMH010000067.1:0-22720 GCF_016464295.1 Streptomyces sp. N35
CCACCGCCGCCGCCGGCACCCGTGGAGCGCTGCGCGGCTCGCCGTGCCTCGGCCCGGCCGCCCCAGGGGCGATCGTCACCGGACGTACCAGATGTACCCGACATACCCGACGAGGCCGAAGCCTCGTACGAGGAAGAGGATCCAGACGATCCCCGCGGCGCTGCGCGCCGGCCTGACGAACCTGTCATGCCGCGCCGTGCCGCTGCACGTCCACCACCGTGCGACTGCGGAGGCTTGCGACGGTGCTCGCTCATCGAACGACTACTCCTCGGGCAGGCGTGGTACCCCACGCCTGAAGGCGGCAGGTGAGTTCCAGTCCCCCCGTAGTACGGATACGCCCCTCCCCGGGCTCATCCGCACAGCATCCGGTGCCACGACGTCCACAGGCGTCCCCCGACCCTCGTGGGTCTCGTGGCTCTCGGTGAAATGCATGGCGCACAGACTACGCACCGTCAAAACCCGCCAGGTCCTGAAGTTCACCCCAAATCAGGCAACTTGCCTGCTGTGAATCAGTGATGTGACGCCGTTCACCCACCCCCCTCTTGTCGCATCCCGAGGGCCGTTCTATCGTGCTGATGTATCGACTCGATACATCAGCACGGCATAAAGAGTCCTTGGAGATCCGGAATGTACGGAGGTGGCGAGGTATGAGCAGGCGCTCCGGCATCCTCGAGTTCGCCATCCTCGGACTGCTCCGGGAATCTCCGATGCACGGCTATGAGCTGCGCAAGCGACTCAACACGTCTCTGGGGGTTTTCCGGGCTTTCAGCTACGGGACGCTCTACCCCTGCCTCAAGACGCTGGTCGCCAACGGCTGGTTGATCGAGGAACCGGGCAGCACTCCGGAGGACGCCCTCGCGGCATCCCTCACCGGCCGCCGAGCCAAGATCGTCTACAGGCTGACGGCGGACGGCAAGGAACGCTTCGAGGAACTGCTCTCGCAGACCGGCCCGGATGCGTACGAAGACGAGACCTTCGCCGCCCGCTTCGCCTTCTTCGGACAGACGGAGCGAGACGTACGCATGCGCGTCCTGGAAGGCCGCCGCAGCCGGCTCGAGGAGCGCTTGGAGAAGATGCGCGCCTCGTTCGCCCGCACGCGCGAGCGCCTGGACGACTACACACTCGAGCTGCAGCGGCACGGCATGGAGTCCGTGGAGCGCGAAGTGCGCTGGCTGAACGAGCTCATCGAGAGCGAGCGAGCGGGACGGGACCGCAGGTCCGCGCCCGGGAGCGGCGCTCAGCAGGACACATCAGGAGAGACGGGCGGCCTGCCCCGGCACGGGGGCAGTACCCGGCCGGATCCGTCCGACGACACCAGCAAGTGAGGTCCGTGAGTGGGCCTCACCTCGTACACACAGGGAGCAGCCGGAATGGGTTCGGTTCGCGTAGCCATCGTCGGTGTAGGTAACTGCGCCGCCTCGCTCGTGCAGGGCGTCGAGTACTACAAGGACGCCGACAAGGACGCCAAGGTCCCGGGTCTGATGCACGTGCAGTTCGGCGACTACCACGTCGGTGACGTGGAGTTCGTCGCCGCGTTCGACGTGGACGCCAAGAAGGTCGGCCTCGACCTGGCGGACGCCATCGGCGCGAGCGAGAACAACACGATCAAGATCTGCGACGTCCCGAACAGCGGCGTCCAGGTCCAGCGTGGTCACACCCTCGACGGCCTGGGCCTCTACTACCGCCAGACCATCGAGGAGTCCGCCGAGGCCCCGGTCGACATCGTCCAGGTCCTCAAGGACCGCCAGGTCGACGTCCTCGTCTGCTACCTGCCCGTCGGTTCCGAGGACGCTGCGAAGTTCTACGCGCAGTGCGCCATCGACGCCAAGGTCGCGTTTGTCAACGCTCTGCCGGTCTTCATCGCCGGTACGAAGGAGTGGGCGGACAAGTTCACCGAGGCCGGCGTGCCGATCGTCGGTGACGACATCAAGTCGCAGGTGGGCGCCACCATCACGCACCGTGTGATGGCGAAGCTCTTCGAGGACCGTGGTGTCCGTCTCGAGCGCACCATGCAGCTCAACGTCGGCGGCAACATGGACTTCAAGAACATGCTCGAGCGCGACCGCCTCGAGTCGAAGAAGATCTCCAAGACGCAGGCCGTCACCTCGCAGATCCCCGACCGTGAGCTCGGCGAGAAGAACGTGCACATCGGCCCGTCCGACTACGTCGCGTGGCTCGACGACCGCAAGTGGGCGTACGTCCGCCTCGAGGGCCGCGCGTTCGGCGACGTTCCGCTGAACCTCGAGTACAAGCTCGAGGTCTGGGACTCCCCGAACTCGGCCGGTGTCATCATCGACGCCCTGCGCGCCGCGAAGATCGCCAAGGACCGTGGCATCGGTGGCCCGATCCTCTCGGCGTCCTCGTACTTCATGAAGTCCCCGCCGGTGCAGTACTTCGACGACGAGGCCTACGCGAACGTCGAGAAGTTCATCAAGGGCGAGGTCGAGCGCTGAGCCCAGGCTCCGCGACTGTTTCACGTGAAACATCCATCTGTTTCACGTGAAACACCCACCCCCTGAGGGTTGTTGAGGCCCCCGGTTCGCACACATTCTGCGAGCCGGGGGCCTTCTCCTTGTGTGAGGCTGTGACCATGGCCGTCGTACGTGACCTGCGCATGCTGCTGCGTTTCCGGGACTTCCGCCGCCTGCTCGCCGTACGACTCCTCTCCCAGGGCGCCGACGGGGTCTACCAGGTCGCGCTCGCCACGTACG
Source organism: Streptomyces sp. N35 (assembly GCF_016464295.1). Classification (NCBI taxonomy): domain Bacteria; kingdom Bacillati; phylum Actinomycetota; class Actinomycetes; order Kitasatosporales; family Streptomycetaceae; genus Streptomyces; species Streptomyces sp. N35. The sequence continues at coordinate 2,712 of NZ_JAEIMH010000067.1, forward strand.
TCGTCTTCTCACCGGAGAAGCAGACCTCGGCCGCGGCCATCGCCTCCGCCATGGCCGTGCTGCTGCTTCCGTACTCCTTCATCGGCCCCTTCGCGGGCGTCCTTCTCGACCGCTGGCCGCGCCGCCAGGTCTTCGTCTACGGGAACCTGCTCCGCGCCTGCCTGGCCTGCGTCACCGGCCTGCTGATCCTGCTGAGCGTCCCCGACTGGCTCTTCTACGCCTCGGCCCTGTGCGTAACCGCCGTGAACCGCTTCGTCCTGGCCGGCCTCTCAGCGGCCCTGCCCCGAGTCGTCGACGGCGAGCGCCTCGTCATCGCCAACTCCCTTTCCCCCACGGCCGGCACCCTGGCGGCCACCGCGGGCGGCGGTCTCGCTTTCGTCGTACGGATCCTCGTCGCCGATTCCGATGCGGCGGTGGTGCTGCTCGGCGCCGTCCTCTATCTCTGCTCGGCCCTTGTGGCCGTACGGTTCACGCGCGACCTCCTCGGCCCCGAGCCCTCTCTGGTGCAGCCCCGCATCGGCGCCGCGGTGGCCTCCACCGCGCGAGGACTGACCGCTGGTGTACGACATCTGCTCGAGCCCGAACGGCGGCCTGCGGCACGGGCGTTGGCGGCCATGACGGCGATGCGGTTCTGCTACGGCGCGCTCTCCGTGATGGTGCTGATGCTCTGCCGGTACGCGTGGACCTCCCGCGAATCCGAAGGGCTCGCCCTGCTCGGGGTCGCGGTCCTGGTGTCGGGCGCGGGCTTCTTCGCCGCAGCCCTGATGACACCCTGGGCAGTGGGGCGGCTCGGGCCGGCCGGGTGGATCGTGGCCTGTGCGGCCGCGGCAGCCGTACTGGAACCGGCACTTGGGCTGCCGTTCGCCCCCGCGCCGATACTCGTGGCCGCCTTCGTCCTGGGGCTCGTCACCCAGGGCGCGAAGATCGCCACGGACACCACCGTGCAGGCCATGGTGGACGACCGCTTCCGTGGCCGGATCTTCTCCGTTTACGACGTGCTCTTCAACGTCGCGTTCGTGGGAGCGGCCGCCGTGGCGGCGCTGATCCTGCCGCCGGACGGCAAGTCGGTGGCGCTGGTGGTCACGGTCGCGCTGCTCTACGCGGCAACTACAGCCGCTATGTACCGATCTGAGATGCAGTAAGTGTCACATCAGTGCCACAGAGCCTCTCTGGACTTCAGGGTTGTCACCGGTTCCCGATAGCTTCACGAGCGTCAATTCCACGCCAACAGGCACTCGTTCGAGGGGGACCCCCACGTGACCACTCCGCCGCCGCAGGGCCAGAACCCGTTCGCCCAGGGACAGAACCCCTATGGCCAGCAGCCGCAGGGCGGTAATCCGTACGGCCAGCAGGCGGCTCCGCAGGGTGCCCCGCAGCAGCCCTCCCCCTACTTCAACCAGGGCGGCGCTCCGGTCCCGCCTCCGGCGCCTCGCGGCGGCGGCCTGAAGAAGGTGCTGCGCTTCGGCCTTCCGATCGCCGGTCTGCTCGTGGCCGGTATCTCGTACCTCGTCGTGGGCGGGGATGACGCCGAGAAGCTGGCGGTCGGCGACTGCCTGCGCAATAAGGGCACGGACAGCAACGCCTCCGTCGAGAAGCTCGACTGCTCCGACTCCACGGCCACGCACACCGTCCTGAAGAAGGCGGACGGCTCGACGCTGGCCAGCCTTGCCTGCACGTCGGTCCAGGACAAGACCACCGCGACTCTGACGTGGCAGGAAGGCTCGGACTCCTTCGTGCTCTGCCTGGGCGACAACAAGTAGCCCACAGGCCGGTCACACCGAAGGGCGCGATGTTTCACGTGAAACATCGCGCCCTTCGGTGTGTGAAACGGGGTCATGTTTCACGTGAAACATGACCCCGTTCCTCATCGGCTACCGAGCCTCAGCCCTGCGTGGCCCACCACTCCTTGAGCGCGGCCACCGCCGCATCCCGCTCCATCGGCCCGTTCTCAAGCCGCAGCTCCAGCAGGAACTTGTACGCCTGCCCGATCACCGGGCCCGGGCCGACACCGAGCACTTCCTGAATGTCATTGCCGTCCAGATCGGGCCGGATCGAGTCCAGCTCCTCCTGCTCCTGCAGGCGCGCAATCCGCTCCTCGAGCCCGTCGTACGCCCGCGAGAGCGCCGCGGCCTTGCGCTTGTTCCGCGTCGTGCAGTCGGACCGCGTCAGCTTGTGCAGCCGCGAAAGCAGCGGTCCGGCATCGCGTACGTACCGTCGTACAGCCGAATCCGTCCACTCACCGGTGCCGTAGCCATGGAAGCGCAGATGCAGCTCCACGAGGCGGGTGACGTCCTTCACCAGCTCGTTGGAGTACTTGAGCGCGAGCATCCGCTTCTTCGTCATCTTCGCGCCGACCACCTCGTGGTGGTGGAACGAGACCCGGCCGTCGCTCTCGAAGCGCCGCGTCTTCGGCTTGCCGATGTCATGCAGCAGCGCCGCAAGCCGCAGCGTGAGGTCGGGACCGTCCTCTTCCAGCGCGATCGCCTGCTCGAGAACCGTCAGCGAGTGCTCGTAGACGTCCTTGTGCCGGTGGTGCTCATCGCGCTCCAGACGCAGCGCCGGCAACTCGGGCAGCACATGCTCGGCGAGGCCGGTGTCGACCAGCAGGGCCAGGCCCTTGCGCGGGTGCGCGGAGAGGATCAGCTTGTTGAGCTCGTCCCGTACGCGCTCGGCCGAGACGATCTCGATGCGGTCCGCCATGGCCGTCATCGCGGCAACCACCTCGGGCGCCACCTCGAAGTCCAGCTGTGCGGCGAAGCGCGCGGCCCTCATCATCCGCAGCGGGTCGTCCGAGAAGGACTCCTCGGGCGTGCTGGGCGTGCGCAGCACACGTGCGGCAAGGTCCTCGAGACCGCCGTGCGGGTCGACGAACTCTTTCGCGGGAAGCTCGACGGCCATCGCATTGACGGTGAAGTCCCGGCGTACGAGATCCTGCTCGATCGAGTCGCCGTAGGAGACCTCGGGCTTGCGCGAGGTCCGGTCGTACGCCTCCGAGCGGTACGTGGTGACCTCGATCAGGAAGTCCTGCTCGACGTCACCGGCCTTCCCCTTCTTCTGGCAGCCGACCGTGCCGAAGGCGATCCCGACCTCCCAGACAGCGTCCGCCCACGGCCGCACGATCTTCAGTACGTCCTCGGGGCGCGCATCGGTGGTGAAGTCCAGGTCGTTGCCGAGCCGTCCGAGCAACGCATCCCGCACCGAGCCGCCGACCAGCGCGAGTGTGAACCCGGCCTCCTGGAAGCGGCGCGCGAGATCGTCGGCGACAGGGGACACCCGCAGCAGTTCACTCACTGCGCGGCGCTGCACCTGGCTCAGTGCATTGAGGTTGTCTTCATTGGCGTTCGGCACAACAGAAAAGGGTACGTGGCCGCGACCGCCCAGGCTTCCCGGTTTCATGTGGAGCAGTCCCCGGCACTCGGCCACAGTTCACATCGTTACCATGCGGGGACGCAGAAAGACGACCACTGACGACGACGAGGGACGGGCGAGCGCGTGGCCGAGGCGGCAGACTTCCAGGGGATGACTCCCTCACCTGCCCGCCGGTGGCTGCGGCGCACAGCAGCCTCCCTGGTGGGCCTGCCTCTACTGGCCGGGCTGCTCGCGCAGCCGGCCGGTGCGGCCGCGGAGGTGGCGAGCGGCCAGTCGGCGGCGGTGAAGGCGGAGCCCACTGGCTCCGAGACCGTCTCCGTGGCGATCAACTCCTTCGAGCCCCAGATCCCCTCCGAGAGCGACACCCTGACGATCACGGGCAAGCTCGAGAACAACAGCGCTCAGACCGTGACCGACGCCTCCTTGGCGCTGCGTCTGGGCCAGTCGCTGGGCAGCCGTACGCAGATCGACTCCGCCGCCAAGAACGGGGGGACGGTGACGGGCGCCGAGGGTCTGGTGGTCGGCGGCGACGAGTACCTGCAGAAGTTCAAGAAGATCGCGCCCCACGGCACCCAGGACTTCCGGCTCAGCATCCCCGTCAAGGCGCTCGACCTCGACGGCGAAGGTGTCTATCAGCTCGGGGTCGCGCTGACCGGCCGTACCGAGTCGCAGTTCAACCAGATCCTCGGGATCGAGCGGACCTTCCTGCCCTGGCAGCCCGATGGTGCCGAGACGCAGACCAAGGTCAGCTACATGTGGCCGCTGATCTCCCGTACGCATCTGACCGCCGAGTCGGCCTCGGACGCGAACCAGACCCCGGTCTTCAAGGACGAGGGCCTGATCAAGGAGATCGCTCCGGGCGGCCGGCTGGAGCGGATGGTCTCCGAGGGCAGCACCCTCCCCGTCACCTGGGTCATCGACCCTGATCTCGTCGCGTCCGCGGCGCTGATGGCGCAGCCGTACAACGTGCAGGGGCCCGACGACACGGTGGTCGCGGGTGACGAGGACAACCAGAAGATCGCCCGGAACTGGCTGAACTCCCTGATCAAGGCCGTGAAGGACGAGAAGGTCGTCGCCCTCCCCTTCGCCGACCCCGATCTCGCGTCCATGGCACACGGCGGCGGGACGGAGTCGCTCGGCCATCTCAAGGACGCCACCGAGGCGGCCGTGAAGACGCTCGAGACCCTGCTGCACATCAAGCCGAACACCGACTTCGTCTGGCCGGCCGAGGGCGCCGTCGACCCGAAGATCGTCAACACCGCCACGTCGGCGGGTGCGAGCAATGTGATCGCACGCAACGACAGCTTCCGGGAGACGGGCAACCTCCCCTATACGCCGACCGCCGCCCGCCCGATCGGTGACGGCACCACGGCCGTGGTCGCGGACGCCCGGCTCTCCCAGGCCTTCCAGGGCGATATGACGAGCGCGGAGAAGTCCACGCTCGCCACGCAGCAGTTCCTGGCCCAGAGCCTGATGATCAACCTTCAGGATCCCGAGAAGCAGCGCAGCATCGTGATCGCGCCGCAGCGCATGCCCACCACCGCACAGGTCATGACGATGGCCACCGCGATCAGGGCACAGGATGCGGGCGGCTGGTCGCAGTCCGAGAACCTGATCACCGCGGCGAAGGAGAAGCCGGACCCGGGCGCCACCACCGAGGTGCCCTCCGCCGACGCGTACCCGGCCGCTCTGCGCAAGCAGGAGATGCCTCTGACGGGCTTCGCCGAGATCAGGAAGATTCAGAGTCAGCTCAATGACTTCAAGGTCATCCTGACCCGCCCCGAGCGGGTCGTCGTCCCGTTCGGCCGGGCCATCGACCGCGCGCTGTCCACCTCGTGGCGCGGCCTGCCGGAAGAGGCCCACACCTACCGCAAGAGCGTCCTCAAGTATCTCAACGACCTCACCGGCGGGGTCGCCCTCATCAAGAAATCGGAAGCCAAGCTCTCCGGCCGCAGCGCGACCATCCCCGTCACGGTCCAGAACAACCTCGCCCAAGGCGTCGAGAACCTCCGGGTCCGCCTGACCTCGACGAAGCCCAACCGCCTGAAGATCAACGGCAAGAACTACGACGAGCAATCCGTGGAGGTCGCCGGGGGCCATGCCCAGTCGCTGAAGTTCTCCACCACGGCCAACGCCAGCGGCCCGGTCGACGTGGTCGCCCAGCTCGTCACCGCGGACGGCAAGGAATACGGCGATCCGGTGCCGTTCACCGTCAAGGTCACCGAAGTGCCGGCGACGGTCCTCGCGGTGATCGCCGGCGGCTTCCTCCTCCTGGTCCTGGCCGGGTTCCGGATGTACCAGCGGCGCAAGCGGATCGTCGCCCGCCGTGCCGAGGAGCAGGACGGCGGCGCCTCGGACGGGCCCGACGACGGCACTGACAACGGCACCGACGACGGCGCAGGCCCGGATGAGGGCGGCCCGGAACCGGAGCAGCCGAGTGACCCGACACCGGACACCGCCACGGAAAGCACGGACCCGTCCGGGACGGGTGAGAGAGTGGACCGTTGAGCGATGATGTGGCCGGTGGGCCGTGGGACCGATGAGGTGGGGTAAGCATGAACGCGCCGTACGACGGTGACCGCGGCCAGGGCGCGGGCGGCGGCGATCCGACCGGCGGGCAGTTCCCGCCCGGGCAGCCCACCCCGGAAATGCAGCAGCCCGCTCCGGACCTGTACGTCCAGGACGCCTACGACCAGGACCCGTACCGTGCGCAGGACCTCTCCGCGCAGGACCCGGTGGCCGAGGCGCTCTACGACCGCGCCTCGCACCCTCCGCCGCCTCCGGGCACCTATCCGGACCCGCAGCAGCTCTACGCCCCGCCCCCCACCGCGCAGCACGCGCCGGACCCGCGCGTCTGGGCCCAGACCCCGGCCCCCGAGCCGGACGGTCTGTCCCGCCAGTTCCCGTACGGTGACGACGCGCGCACGACACAGTTCGTGGGCGTGGACGATCTCGTGACGCAGGCGGGCGAGGAGCGCTCCGCACCGGACGCTTTCGCGCATCTGTACCGGGACCAGCAGGGGACCGGCGGGCTCTACCGGGACCAGCAGGCACCGGACGGCAACCAGCACGGTCAGTACGGCGGCAACCAGCAGGGCCAGCACGAAGGCACGCAGCCCGGCCACCCCGGCGGCGAGCAGCACGGCTACGGCCCACCGCAGAGCGGCGTTCCCGGCCGCCTGGGCCCCGACCCCCTGATCCCTGCCCCAGCCTCGCCCCCGCCGCCTCCACCGGCCGCCACAGCGGCGCCCAAGGGCGGCCGTGCCTCGGGGCTGCTGAAGTCCAGCGCCGTGATGGCCGCGGGCACGATGGTCTCGCGTCTGACCGGCTTCGTACGCTCGATCCTGATCGCGTCGGCGCTGGGCCTCGGTCTGCTCGCCGACACGTTCCAGGTCGCGTACCAGCTGCCCACGATGATCTACATCCTCACCATCGGCGGCGGTCTGAACTCGGTGTTCGTACCGCAGCTCGTCCGCGCGATGAAGGACGACGAGGACGGCGGCCAGGCCTACGCCAACCGCCTGCTGACGCTGGTGATGGTGGCGCTCGGCGCCCTGACCCTCGCGGGCATGTTCTGCGCACCGCTGCTGATCCGCGCGCTGTCGGTCGAGGTGGCGAACAACCCCGCCGCGAACGATGTCGCCGTCACACTGCTCCGCTTCTTCCTGCCCTCGATCTTCTTCATGGGCATCCACGTGGTGATGGGCCAGGTCCTCAACGCGCGCGGCAGGTTCGGCGCGATGATGTGGACCCCGGTCCTCAACAACGTGATCATCATCGCCACGCTCGGGATGTTCCTGTGGGTGTACGGCACCGCCGAGACCAGCAGGATGACCGTCGACACCATCCCGACAGAGGCCGTCCGCCTCCTGGGCGTCGGTGTCCTCCTCGGCCTGGTGGTCCAGGCGCTCGCGATGATCCCGTATCTGCGGGAGGCCGGCTTCAAGCTGCGGCCGCGCTTCGACTGGAAGGGCCAGGGTCTCGGCAAGGCCGCCAAGCTCGCCAAGTGGACCATCTTCTTCGTCCTGGCCAACCAGGCCGGCGCGATCGTCGTCACGCAGCTCGCCACCGCTTCGGGGAGCGTCAAGGACGGTACGGGTTTCGCCGCCTACGCCAATGCTCAGCTGATCTGGGGCCTCCCGCAGGCGATCATCACGGTCTCCCTGATGGCCGCTCTGCTGCCGCGCATCTCCCGCTCGGCGCACGAGAACGACACCGGCGCGGTCCGCGACGACATCTCCCAGGGCCTGCGCACCACGGCCGTCGCGATCGTCCCGATCTCCTTCGCCTTCGTCGCGCTCGGTGTGCCGATGTGCACCCTGATGTTCGGCTCGGCGGGGGGCAGCGCCGCGACCTCCATGGGCTACATGCTCATGGCCTTCGGCCTCGGCCTCATCCCGTACTCCGTCCAGTACGTCGTCCTGCGTGCCTTCTACGCGTACGAGGACACGCGGACGCCCTTCTACAACACGGTCATCGTGGCGGCCGTCAACGCGGTGGCTTCGACTGCCTGCTACTTCCTGCTGCCCGACCGCTGGGCCGTCACGGGTATGGCCGCCTCGTACGGACTGGCCTACGCGATCGGCGTGGGCGTCGCCTGGAAGCGACTGCGCGCCAAGCTGGGCGGAGACCTCGACGGCTCCCACATTCTGCGTACCTATGCCCGTCTCGGGATCGCATCCGTGCCGGCCGCGATTCTCGGCGGCGCCGCTGGGTACGCGATCATGCAGGCCCTGGGCAATGGTGCTCTCGGCTCGCTCACCGCGCTGATCGTCGGCTTCGCCGTACTGCTCGGAGTGTTCTTCGTGGCCGCCCGCCGGATGCGGATCGAGGAGATGAACGCGATGGTCGGAATGGTCCGCGGACGTCTCGGTCGCTGAACATTCGAAGAACCGGACCGCTGAGGGGCAACCCTCGGCGGTACCCGCGTGTCGTGCATAGCGTCGGAGTGTGGGCACAATTGGGCTTGACGTCGGACAGCGTGCAACGGATGGGGAGGCAGGAACGACGGTGGCGGAACGGAGCACGGCTGCCGTCGACGTGGCAGCAGGCGGCGGGGACGAACCGCTGACCACGCAGGCGGACCAGACCACGGCCGACGAGGCGGAGCAGCGCGAGCACACGGCTGCCGGCGAAGGCACCCAGCACACCCAGAACGCGGACGCGGTTACGCAGCCCCAGGTCCGCGCCCCCGAACTGCACAGCGGTCACAAGCTCGCCAGACGCTATCGCCTCGAAGAGTGCGTCACTCGTCTGGACGGATTCAGCAGCTGGCGTGCTGTGGACGAGAAGCTACGCCGGGCCGTCGGAGTCCATCTCCTGCCCGCCGACCACCCGCGCGCCCGCTCCGTCCTCTCGGCAGCGCGTTCCTCGGCGCTGCTCGGCGACCCGCGCTTCGTCCAGGTACTGGACGCTGTCGAGGAGAACGACCTCGTCTACGTCGTCCACGAGTGGCTGCCCGACGCGACCGAGCTGACCTCCCTGCTCGCCGCCGGACCGCTCGAGCCGCATGACGCGTACCAGCTCGTCAGCCAGCTCTCCCAGGCCATGGCGGCGGCTCACCGCGAAGGGCTCGCCCATCTGCGCCTGACGCCGAGCGCCGTCCTGCGCAGCTCCACCGGGCAGTACCGCATCCGCGGTCTCGCCGTGAACGCCGCGCTGCGCGGCATCAAGTCCGACACCCCGCAGCGTGACGACACCGAGGCGATCGGTGCACTGCTCTACGCGTCACTGACCCAGCGTTGGCCGTACGAGGTCGACGCCTACGGACTGAGCGGGCTCCCCAAGGACGCGGGACGGATCGCCCCGGACCAGGTGCGCGCAGGCGTCCACCGGGGCCTGTCCGAGCTCGCGATGCGCGCCCTGGTGAACGACGGGGCCACGGCCTCGCGCCTGGAGCAGCCCTGCACCACTCCGGAGGAGCTCGCCAAGGCGGTCGCGGAGCTGCCCCGTATCAAGCCGCCGGAGCCTACGTTCACCGCCGCTCCTGAATATCAGCGCACGACGTACCAGCAGGGCACCTACGGCCGTGCGCAGCAGCTCGGCGCGACCCAGCCCGTGCCCGCCCCGCCGCAGCCGCTCGAGGGCCGTACCGGCAAGGCGCTCAAGTGGGGCGTCTCCGCCCTGCTGATCGCCGCTCTCGGCCTCGGCAGCTGGCAGCTCGCGGACGCCCTGATGGAACGCGGCGGCTCGGGTGACCCCGGCACCAGCCAGCAGTCCGAGGAGAACGGCGACGGCAAGCAGACGGCACCGAAGCCGCTGAGCATCAAGGACGCCGAGGAACTCGTCGTCTCGGGCAGCGCACAGGCTCCCGGAGAGGTCGGCAAGACGTACGACGGCGACACGTCCTCGTACTGGCGGACCAAGTCCTTCCTCGACGGCCCCGAGATGAAGATAAAGCCCGGTGTCGGCATCGTGTACGACCTCGGCTCGGAGCAGAACGTCTCGGCGGCTTCGATAAAGCTCCGCTTCGGCGGCGACCACACCGCCGTCTCGCTCTACGCGGCGGATTCGCTGTCGCCGGGTTCGGTGGAGGGCCTGAAGCAGATCGGGACCAAGACCCAAACCCAGAGCACTTCTGCCAAGGTGGAGGCCAAGGAGCCGGTGAAGACGCGATACGTCGTCCTCTGGCTGACCGCGCTGCCGCACGCGGAGCGCGACGGCTACAGCAACGCCGGCTACAAGCAGGGCATCACGGACGTGAAGTTCAGCGGCTGAGGTTCTCCGGGGGGAGGGGGTTCCACGTGCACGACGCCGGCTACGGCGACATGAGCGACAAGGACCTCCTGTCCCGCCATGTCGCCGGCGACCCGGAGGCGTTCGGGGAGATCGTCGGGCGCCATCGGGACCGTCTGTGGGCTGTCGCGCTGCGCACCCTGGGGGATCGTGAGGAAGCCGCGGATGCGGTGCAGGACGCGCTGGTCTCCGCTTATCGCGCCGCGCACACCTTCCGAGGACAGTCCGCGGTCACCACATGGCTGCACCGCATCACGGTCAACGCCTGTCTGGACCGTGCACGCAAGGCCGCTTCCCGTAAGACCTCACCGGTCGACGACACGGAGCGCCTGGAGCAACTGCTCGAGCCGCATGAGTCGGCCGCGGCCCCAGCCGAGCGCCAGGATCTGCACCGTGAACTGATCGAGGCCCTCGGCACACTTCCGGCCGATCAGCGGGCCGCGCTCGTCCTGGTGGATATGCAGGGCTATCCCGTGGCGGAGGCCGCACGGATCCTCGATGTGCCCACCGGCACGGTGAAGAGCCGCTGCGCCCGCGGCAGAGCGCGTCTGCTGCCCCTCCTCAGCCATCTACGGGTCGGCACCGAGCAGGACCGCGACACAGGCGCCTCGAGAGACGACGGCGAAAGAATCACCGAGCAGCCGGAGTCCGGAAGGAACCGGACCGAGGGGACATCCGTCCCACCGGCAGCAGAAGCACGGGATACGGGAACGGGCGATTCAGCAGCCGTGAAGGGCGGAGGTGGGCGAGCGTGACATCCACGACCGGCACGGCCGAGCACCCGGAAGTCTCGGAGCTCTCCGATCTCGCCGAAGGACTGCTGCCGGCCTCACGCTCTGCTGTTGTACGTCGGCACCTCGACGACTGTGTCCTGTGCGCCGATGTGCAGGCCTCACTGGAGGAGATCCGCGCCCTGCTCGGCACGCTGCCGACGGAGACGCGTATGCCGGACGAGGTGGCCGCGCGGATCGATGCGGCGCTGGCGACGGAAGTGCTGCTCGATGTTTCACGTGAAACGCAGAGCGACAGCGAGCGTGAAACGGCACCCGTGCAAGACGCGTCGGCCGATGTTTCACGTGAAACATCGCCCTCGCAGCGCCCTGGAGGCCATCCGCGAGGAGCCACAGGCCCGGGTCGAGGCAATGCGCCACGACGACGCCGACGTGGGGCGGTCGCCGCGCTCGGCGCGCTCGCCACCGTTGCCGCCGTCGGAATCGGCACGCTCGTGTTCCTGGCGGACGGCAGTGACCAAGGGCCGGGCACACAAGCCACGGAGAAGTTCTCCGGCAGCGATCTGAAGACGCGTGTGTCAACCCTCGTGGCTGCTCGGACCAGCGCCGAGTCGTCCTCCGTCGGAGCGAACTCCACCTCGGGTGAGACTCCCACCACGCCCAGGACCAAGGACGTCCCGGGAGTTCCGGAGTGCATCGCTCGGGGCATCGCCCGCGACGAGGAACCCCTCGCCGCTGAGGACGGTACGTACAAGGGTGCGCCGGCCTATCTGGTGGTGCTCCCGCACGCCTCGCAGACGACCCGGGTGACCGCCTATGTGGTGGACGCCGCGTGCCTCAAGGAGGACCAGTCCACGGCCACGGGCAAGGTTCTGCTCGAGACCTCCTTCCCGCGGAACTGACGCTCGCCCACGCTTGCGCGCCACGGAACCCAAGGCTCCGCGGAGGCCATGGCTCAGGAACACACCCCGTACGCGGTCATGGCGGGAATGCATGCCCCGTAGGATCCGTTGGGTGGGGTGAGAGTCCCGGTAGGACTCCCCTGAGGCAGTAGGCAGTCAGTCCGCAGAGACGAGGAATCAACCCGTGAGCGACGTCCGTAACGTGATCATCATCGGCTCCGGGCCCGCCGGTTACACGGCGGCGCTCTACACGGCGCGCGCGTCGCTGAAGCCGCTCGTGTTCGAGGGCGCCGTCACCGCCGGCGGTGCGCTGATGAACACCACCGAGGTGGAGAACTTTCCGGGCTTCCAGGACGGCATCATGGGCCCGGAGCTCATGGACAACATGCGCGGCCAGGCGGAGCGCTTCGGCGCCGAGCTGATCCCGGACGATGTCGTGGCCGTCGACCTCACGGGTGACATCAAGACCGTCACCGACACGGCGGGCACGGTGCACCGCGCCAAGGCCGTGATCGTCACGACCGGCTCCCAGCACCGCAAGCTCGGCCTGCCGAACGAGGACGCGCTGTCGGGCCGCGGTGTCTCCTGGTGCGCCACGTGCGACGGGTTCTTCTTCAAGGACCAGGACATCGCGGTGGTCGGCGGTGGCGACACGGCGATGGAGGAGGCGACCTTCCTCTCGCGCTTCGCCAAGTCCGTGACCATCGTGCACCGCCGTGACTCCCTGCGGGCGTCCAAGGCGATGCAGGAGCGCGCATTCGCCGACCCGAAGATCAAGTTCGCCTGGGACAGCGAGGTCGCCGAGATCCACGGTGAGCAGAAGCTCTCCGGTCTGACCCTGCGCAACACCAAGACCGGTGAGACCTCCGAGCTGCCTGTCACGGGTCTGTTCATCGCGGTCGGCCACGACCCGCGCACCGAGCTCTTCAAGGGCCAGCTCGACCTGGACGAGGAGGGCTACCTGAAGGTGGACGCTCCCTCCACGCGGACGAACCTCACGGGCGTCTTCGCGGCCGGCGATGTCGTCGACCACACCTACCGTCAGGCGATCACGGCGGCCGGCACCGGCTGCTCCTCCGCCCTGGACGCCGAGCGCTTCCTCGCTGCCCTCGCGGACAACGAGACCGCCGCCGCGGCGACCGTCTGAACCTCAACCTCCCCCACCGCAGTACCGAGTTAAGGAGCCCAGCGTGGCCGGCACCCTGAAGAACGTGACCGACGACTCCTTCGAGCAGGACGTGCTCAAGAGCGACAAGCCCGTACTGGTGGACTTCTGGGCCGCCTGGTGCGGTCCGTGCCGCCAGATCGCCCCGTCGCTCGAGGCGATCGCCGCGGAGCACGGCGACAAGATCGAGATCGTCAAGCTGAACATCGACGAGAACCCGGCGACGGCCGCCAAGTACGGCGTCATGTCCATCCCGACGCTCAACGTCTACCAGGGTGGCGAGGTCGCCAAGACCATCGTCGGCGCCAAGCCCAAGGCCGCGATCGTGCGCGACCTGGAGGACTTCATCGGCGACGAGGCCACCAAGGCCTGACTGCCGCAGTCCTGAGGCGTCACAACAGGACGATGTTTCACGTGAAACAAGGGCCGCCCTTCGGGGCGGCCCTTTCGCGTAGAACTGCTGCGAACGGACGGATTCACAGCGGCCGCAGCGCCGGCTCCTTCTGTACGGCGCCGAGGAGCCGGTCGAGGGCCAGCTCGACGTCCTCCTTCCACGAGAGCGTCGTACGCAGCTCCAGACGCAGTCTCGGATGCACCGGATGCGGACGCACCGTCTTGAAGCCCACCGCGAGCAGATGGTCGGCGGGGAGCACACACGCCGGTTCCTTCCAACGGGCATCCCCGAAGGCCTCTATGGCTTTGAAGCCCCTGCGCAGCAGGTCCTTGGCGACGGTCTGCACCATGACCCGGCCCAGGCCCTGCCCCTGATATCCGGGGGTGATCCAACCGGTCATCAGCTGCACGGCATCCGGCGCCACAGGGCTCGTCGGGAAAGCGGTCGAGCGGGGCACATAAGCCGGCGGTGCGTAGAGAACGAAGCCCACCGGGACCTCGTCGACGTAGACCACACGACCGCACGAGCCCCACTCCAGAAGCACGGCGGAGATCCAGGCTTCCTTCTCCAGCTCCGGGGTTCCTGCTCTTACCGCGGCCTGGCCACTGACCGGATCCAGTTCCCAGAAGACACAGGTTCGGCAGCGCTTGGGAAGGTCCGGGAGGTTGTCCAGCGTGAGCGGTACGAGCCGACGCCCCATGAAGGCAGATCCTCACTTCCTTCGCCCGCCGCCACTCGTGCTGCGGTGAGCGCGCTCCGTTCCCTGAGCAGACTGCCGACGAATCCGCCGACGGCTCCCAGGCCAAGTCCCGCGGTCACCAACCCGGTGCGGCTCACCGTACGCATGGCCCCCGCCTCCCTCTCCCTGAGGTGCTGTCGGGTGGATGCGCGATACCCGATCGCATCGTATCCACCCTGCGATTGCCGCGAAACGCCTATAAAGCAAAGAGCGAGCCGTGTTCCGAACATTCCGGACACGGCTCGCTCTTCGGGGGCGCGCTGGGCGATCAGCTCTCGTCCTCGTCCTCCGGCAGGGCGCCCCCAAATACGGGCCCCTCATCGGGAGCGAGTGTGCCAAGGATGCGCTGCAGATCATCCATCGAGGCGAACTCGACGACGATCTTGCCCTTCTTCTGCCCCAGGTCGACCTTCACCCGGGTCTCGAAGCGATCCGACAGACGGGTCGCAAGGCTGGTGAGCGCAGGCGACAGCCGCGTTCCGGCCCGAGGGCCCTTGTTCTTGGGCGCCTTCTTCTGGTCGGCGCTCATCAGCTGGACGATCTCTTCCACGGAACGCACCGAGAGGCCTTCGGCCACGATCCGGTACGCGAGACGCTCCTGCTCCTCCGTGTCCTCCACGGACAGCAGCGCACGCGCATGGCCGGCGGAGAGCACACCGGCCGCCACGCGCTTCTGCACGGCCGGTGAGAGCCTCAGCAGACGCAGCGTGTTGGAGACCTGAGGACGCGAGCGCCCGATCCGGTCGGCCAACTGGTCGTGCGTGCAGTTGAAGTCCTTCAGCAACTGCTCGTACGCGTTGGCCTCTTCGATCGGGTTCAGCTGCGCCCGGTGGAGGTTCTCGAGGAGGGCGTCGAGGAGAAGCTTCTCGTCCTCGGTCTCGCGCACGATCGCGGGGATCCGCTCGAGGCCCGCTTCACGGGAGGCCCGCCAGCGCCGCTCACCCATGATGAGCTCGTAGCGCTCGGGGCCCAACTGCCGGACGACAACCGGCTGGAGGAGCCCGACTTCCTTGATGGAGGTCACGAGCTCGGCGAGGGCGTCCTCGTCGAAGATCTCACGCGGCTGGCGCGGGTTGGGCGTGATGGAGTCCAACGGCACCTCGGCGAAGTGCGCACCAGCTACGTGCTGCGGCTCGATGTCGACGCTCTCGACCTCGAACGGCGGCTCCGTTTCACGTGAAACATTGCCCGGCGGCAGCGTGGCCACCTTGGCAGCGGCCACCCCGCGCTCCGCGGTGAGCACCGGCACCGCGGAGGGCGACGATGCCTCACCCGCAGCCGAAGAGCTCTCCGGAGTAGGAGCCGCAGGAATCAGCGCGCCAAGTCCGCGCCCCAGTCCTCTACGTCGCTCGCTCACTGCATCCCCTCCGCCATGCTCTGTTCGTTCTGTGCACCCACGACCGCACCGCGCAGGGCCATTTCCCTGGCGGCTTCCAGGTACGAGAGCGCACCACTGGAACCCGGATCGTAAGTCAGGACCGTCTGTCCGTAACTCGGGGCCTCCGAGATACGCACCGACCGGGGAATGCTCGTCCGCAGCACCTCATTGCCGAAGTGGTTGCGCACCTCGTCCGCCACCTGGGAGGCAAGGCGGGTCCGGCCGTCGTACATGGTGAGGAGGATCGTCGAGACGTGAAGGGCGGGATTGAGGTGCCCTCGTACGAGATCGACGTTGCGCAGCAGCTGGCCGAGTCCCTCCAGCGCGTAGTACTCGCACTGGATCGGAATGAGTACCTCGTTGCCCGCCACCATCGCATTGACCGTGAGCAGGCCGAGCGAGGGCGGGCAGTCGATGAGGATGTAGTCCAGCGGCTGCTCGTAGGCCTGGATGGCCCGCTGCAGCCGGCTCTCACGCGCCACGAGGGACACCAGCTCGATCTCCGCACCGGCGAGATCGATGGTGGCGGGAGCGCAGAAGAGACCTTCCACATCCGGCACGGGCTGGACGACCTCGGAGAGCGGCTTGCTCTCCACCAACACGTCGTAAATAGAGGGGACTTCGGCGTGGTGGTCGATACCGAGTGCCGTGGACGCATTGCCCTGCGGATCCAGGTCGATCACCAGGACACGGGCACCGTGCAGGGCAAGCGAGGCGGCCATGTTGACCGTGGTCGTGGTCTTGCCGACGCCACCCTTCTGGTTGGCGACGACCATGACACGTGTTTGCTCAGGGCGTGGCAGCCCCTCGCCGGCTCGGCCCAAGGCCTCGACCGCCAATTGGGCAGCACGACCAATCGGGGTGTCGTCCATCGGGGGCGGTGTTTCACGTGAAACATCCTCCCCTGCTGACTCGGTTCGGGGACCGGGGACCGGATCGGTCATCGGTCCCGCGATGTTGGCGTCGGACCGCAAGGATTCACTCTCCTCGACTTCAGGCTCGCAATGAACAGAGCCTCCCATGCCTTCGGGGTCGTGAACCAGCGAGGCCCGGTCTTCTGTGGATGAATCCTCCGTTGTGGAGAACTCCATCCCCCTCTCGGGGGGTTTGCGATCACGAGGCGCGGCACTACGGCTGCGGCTGATGATCCCGTGGAGCAGTGAGCGACGTTTCACGTGAAACACGATGCCGAGGCGCCGCGAACCGCAGTGCACGACACTCCGACGTGCGTACGTTTGGCAGCTTGTGTGGCCTATGGCTCGTCATCAGGACGGATCAGCGCGCCAAAACGTCAACCGATCACACTTTTACGTCAGTGCCGGCCTCAGCGTCGACGCCGGGTGCGCCCCACACGCGCCGCCTTCGCCCGCTTCGCTGCGAAGCGCACACCGCCCGGACTCTCGCCGACCTCGACCCGTACGACCGTGGACAGCGGATCCACAATGCCCTCGCCGACCTGCAGCACCGAGGTCTTCTCGGCACCGAGCTTGGCCAGCGCGGCCTTGGCACCACTGAGCTCCTCCTCGGCGGTGTCGCCCTTGAGCGCCAGCATCTCGCCGTACGGCCGAAGCAGCGGAACACCCCAAGCGGCGAGCCGGTCGAGCGGCGCCACCGCACGGGCTGTGACGACATGCACAGGCGGCAGCTTGCCCAGGACCTCCTCGGCGCGTCCGCGCACGACCGTCACATGGTCGAGGCCGAGCAGCTCGACGACCTCGGTGAGGAAGTTCGTACGGCGAAGGAGCGGCTCAAGGAGTGTGATCTTGAGGTCCTCGCGGACCAGCGCCAGGGGGATGCCCGGCAGCCCGGCACCGGAGCCGACATCGCAGACGGTGACGCCCTCCGGCACCACCTCGGACAGCACCGCGCAGTTCAGCAGATGCCGCTCCCACAGGCGGGGCACCTCGCGGGGGCCGATCAGGCCACGCTTGACGCCGGCGTCGGCGAGCAGCTCCGCGTACCGGACGGCGTCGTCGAAGCGCTCGCCGAAGACCGCTCGGGCCTGCTCGGGAGCCGGGGGGAGCTCTGACGAGGGGACCTCTGACGTCTCCGTCACGGGAACCGTCCTTCCGTACCGCAATACCGTGCTGACGCGCTGGCCGCGCTCAGGGGCTCACTATCAGGCTGACAAAGACCGGCCCCGTCTGCGAACAGACGGGGCCGGGAAAACCGCAGGACCGATCAGGCCGAGGGACCGATCAGGCAGGCAGTACGACGACGAAGCGCTGCGGCTCCTCGCCCTCGGACTCGCTGCGCAGACCGGCGCTCTTGACCGCGTCATGCACGACCTTGCGCTCGAACGGCGTCATCGGCTGGAGCTTCACGGGCTCGCCGGAGCTCTTCGCCTCCGCCGCCGCCTTGGCGCCGATCTCGGAGAGCTCGGCGCGCTTCTTGGCCCGGTAGCCGGCGATGTCCAGCATCAGGCGGCTCCGGTCACCGGTCTCGCGGTGGACCGCGAGCCGGGTCAGCTCCTGGAGCGCTTCGAGGACCTCGCCGTCGCGGCCGACCAGCTTCTGCAGGTCGCGGCCGCCGGAGTCGCTGATGATCGACACGGCGGCGCGGTCGGCCTCGACGTCCATGTCGATGTCGCCGTCGAGATCGGCGATGTCGAGCAGACCCTCGAGGTAGTCCGCTGCGATCTCACCTTCCTGCTCGAGGCGGGTGAGGGTGTCGCCGGCCTCGGCGGCGGCCTCGGTGATGGTGCCGTCCGTCACGGAAGAACTCCTTCTTACTTCTTGGACGGGTGCTTGGGCCGCTGCGGGCCCTTGCGCTGTCCGGACTTGGCTTTGCTGCGGGCACCGGCGGAGGGCTGCTGCTTGGCAGCGGCCGGCTTGGCAGAGGTCTTGGGCTTGGCGTCCTGCGCGTCATCGGACTTCGTCAGCGAGGTCTTGGCCTCGTCGTCACTCTTCGCCGCCTGCTGAGCGGCGGACTGACGCTGCGACTTGGACTGTCGCTTGGGCTGCTGGCGCTTGGGCTGTCCGGACGAAGGCGACTCGTCGTCACCGTCGAGCACCGCCACGGAGCTCTCGCTCTTCGCCACCAGACCCTCGGCGCTGGCGGCCAGGCCGGCCTTGCTCAGACCGTTGATGAACTTGCGCTCGTTGTCATTGCGGTCACGGCCCTTGGCAACGATCGCCTTGATGATGTTCTTCTCACCGCGGCGAAGCTTCTCGCCACCGTTCTTCACCAGCTTGGACTGCAGACGCTCGAGGAAGGCGGCCTGCGCCTTGGAGCCCGGGGTGGGGTTCTGGCGGATGACGTACATCTGCTGGCCCATGGTCCACAGGTTGGTGGTCAGCCAGTAGACGAGAACACCGACGGGGAAGTTGATACCGAAGACGGCGAACATGACGGGGAAGACGTACATCAGCATCTTCTGCTGCTGCATGAACGGCGTCTTCACGCTCATGTCGACGTTCTTCGTCATCAGCTGGCGCTGCGTGAAGAACTGCGAGGCCGACATCAGGACGATCATGATCGCGGTGACGATCTTGACGTTCGCGGCCGTCGCGTCCAGGTCCGCGAGCTTCGCGGCGCTGTCCGTGAACTTGGCGGCCAGCGGGGCACCGAAGATGTGCGCCTGACGGGCGCTGTCGAGCAGCGGCTCGTTGATCGCGCCGATCGTCTTGCCCGTCGCGATGCTGTTCAGCACGTGGTACAGGGCGAAGAAGAACGGTGACTGCGCCAGGATCGGAAGGCACGAGGAGAGCGGGTTGGTACCCGTCTCCTTGTACAGCTTCATCATCTCTTCGGACTGGCGCTGCTTGTCGTTCTTGTAGCGCTCCTGGATCTTCTTCATCTCGGGCTGCAGCGTCTGCATGCCACGAGTCGCCTTGATCTGCTTCACAAAGAGCGGGATCAGGCAGATTCGGATCAGGATCACCAGGGACACGATGGACAGACCCCAGGCCCAGCCCGTGTCGGGACCGAAGATCTTCCCGTACAGCGAGTGGAACTGGACGATGATCCACGAGACAGGTGTGGTGATAAAGCTGAAGAGGCTGGCAATCGTGTCCACTAATCAGGCTCCTTGAGCGTGGGACGGAGTCTCGGTGGGGGCCTTCCCGCCCCGGTTGCGCCAGGCGTTGCGCAGCATTTCGTGCCATCGCGGCCGCTTGCGCGGTGGTACATGGTCGACACCACCGTGCGACCACGGGTTGCAGCGCAGGATGCGCCAGGCGGTGAGCCCTGTTCCCTTGATCGCGCCGTGCCGGTCGATGGCCGTGAAGCCGTAGTGGGAGCACGACGGGTAGTACTTGCACACCGGCCCGAGGAGTGGGCTGATGGTCCACTGGTACAGCTTGATCAAAGCCAGCAGCGGATATTTCATCGCGCGCCCCCTGACAGAAGCCGCGCGAGCGCGGCATCCAGGTCCCGGGCCAGCTGTGCATGGTCGGCGTCACCCGCTCCGGGCAGCGCTCGTACGACTACCAGGCTACCGGGGGGCAGCTCGCTCAGCCGTTCGCGCACCAGGTGCCTGAGGCGGCGCTTGACCTTGTTACGGACGACCGCCACGCCCACGGCCTTGCTCACGACGAAACCCCCAAGAGGCGGGGGGGGGGTCTTCCCCCGCACGTGGGGGGCCGCCTCTTTTAA
>NZ_JAEIMH010000067.1:22730-25689 GCF_016464295.1 Streptomyces sp. N35
GGGGGGTTCCCCCCCCGGCCTCAATTCCGGCTCCGCTTCTTTAAAGAGATCACCACCGCTGCGTAGATGGACGACGAGGAGCGGGCGTCCAGCCCGGCGTCCCCGGCGTACCGCGGTCGCGAAGTCCTCGCGCCGCCTCAGCCGATGCTCGGTAGGCAGCACGACGTCATGACCTGCGGAATCAGGCCGACAGGCGGGCGCGACCCTTGCTGCGGCGGGACGCCAGGACGGCGCGGCCGGCACGGGTACGCATCCGCAGGCGGAAGCCGTGGGTCTTCGCGCGACGGCGGTTGTTCGGCTGGAAGGTGCGCTTGCTCACTCGGGGGCTCCAGAGAAATCAATCGGGTGGGCGATGTCGCCTGGCTGTCACCGTGCGCCCACGAGTAGCTCGCGATTACGCCCGAGTGCACCGCTTAGTGATCACTCGCGTGATCTACGCCCATCGGAGGCAGGCGGCAGCAGCCATCGACAACTCGACCTGGTTACGGTACGCGGGGCTACGCCATCCGGTCAAACCAGCGAAGGATCGGTGCGGAGGACCAGCGGGGACCGACACTGTGCACAGGCTGTGGACAACAACTTGAACCGCAGCCGTCGGCCTGACTACCGTGGCTGGACTCGGATTGACCCGAACCCACCCGGCTTCGCCCCGTCCCACCCATCCGAGCCGATTCCATCCAGGATCGTGGGAGGACCGACCCCGATTTTCCCGCCGTACCCCCGTACACACCAGTCCCGCAGAACCACACCTTCGTGGGACATCGTGAACTCGTGAGAGAGCGTGCCCTGTGGCTGACGTACCTGCCGATCTTGCCGCAGTCTGGCCACGCGTGCTGGAACAGCTGCTCGGCGAGGGGCGCGACGGGCACGGCCAGGGGGTCGAGGCGAAGGATGTGCAGTGGATCCGGCGCTGCCAGCCGCTGGCGCTCGTCGCGGACACGGCGCTGCTCGCCGTACCGAACGAGATGGCGAAGAACCGGCTCGAGGGGCGGCTCGCCCCGATCGTCAGCGAGACGCTGAGCCGTGAGTGCGGCCGGCCGATCCGTATCGCGATCACGGTCGACGAGACGATGGGCGAACTGCCGCTCACACCCCCGTCGTCCCCGGCGCCGCAGCCGCCGGAGCGTTTCGAGGAGCCTGAACTCCCGGGCGCTTTCCCCGGGATGGGCGCGCGCGGGCAGAACGGCCAGAGCGCTCCGTCGTACGAGAGCTACGGCCGGCGCGACGACGGCCGCCGGGACGATGGACATCGTGACGCCCGTGACAGCCGGGACAGCCGTGACAATCGGGACAGCCGGGATGACGGCCACCGCGACGACGGCCGCCGTGACGAAGGACGGCACGAAGGCGCCCGGCACGAAGGCCCCGACCAGGGCCCCCGCCACGACGAGCAGCAGAACGACCCGCTGCCCACGGTCCGCCCGGCCTACCCCGACTATCAGCGCCGCGAGCCCGGCGCCTGGCCGCGGCCCGGACAGCAGGACGACTACGGCTGGCAGCAGCCGCGGCTCGGCTTCCCCGAGCGCGACGCGTACGGAACGCCGGAACGCGAGCCGTACAACTCCCAGGACCGGGACGGCTACGGCGCCCCCGAGCGGGACAGCTACCCGAAGCGCGACGGCTACCCCGAGCGCGACCCCTATGCCTCCCCGCAGCCCCCGCGCGACTACCGCTCCGAGCGCCCGTCGTACGACTCCGACCGCCCCTCGTACGAGAGCGGCCGGAGCCCGTACGAGAAGCAGCGCCAGCAGGGATACGAGCAGCAACGGCCCGGCATGGGGGACAACTCGGGCGGCCGGGGAGGTTCGGCACCCAGCGGCGCCCCCGGTCCGCTCGCCGCGCAGCCCGCGCCGGCCACCGGTCCCGGTGAGCCGACCGCGCGCCTGAACCCGAAGTACCTCTTCGACACCTTCGTCATCGGCGCCTCGAACCGCTTCGCGCACGCCGCCGCGGTCGCCGTCGCCGAGGCGCCGGCCAAGGCGTACAACCCCCTGTTCATCTATGGGGAGTCGGGCCTCGGCAAGACCCACCTGCTGCACGCCATCGGGCACTACGCGCGCAGTCTCTACCCCGGTACGCGGGTGCGGTACGTGAGCTCGGAGGAGTTCACCAACGAGTTCATCAACTCGATCCGCGACGGCAAGGGCGACAGCTTCCGCAAGCGCTACCGCGAGATGGACATCCTGCTCGTCGACGACATCCAGTTCCTCGCGGACAAGGAGTCGACGCAGGAGGAGTTCTTCCACACCTTCAATACGCTGCACAACGCGAACAAGCAGATCGTGCTCTCCAGTGACCGGCCGCCCAAGCAGCTGGTGACCCTGGAGGACCGGCTGCGCAACCGCTTCGAGTGGGGCCTGATCACGGACGTCCAGCCGCCCGAGCTGGAGACCCGTATCGCGATCCTGCGCAAGAAGGCGGTGCAGGAGCAGCTCAACGCCCCGCCGGAGGTGCTGGAGTTCATCGCCTCGCGGATCTCGCGCAACATCCGTGAGCTCGAGGGCGCGCTGATCCGCGTCACCGCCTTCGCCTCGCTGAACCGGCAGCCGGTCGACCTCGGTCTGACCGAGATCGTGCTCAAGGACCTGATCCCCGGCGGCGAGGACTCCGCACCCGAGATCACGGCGACGGCCATCATGGCCGCCACCGCCGACTACTTCGGGCTCACCGTGGACGACCTGTGCGGCTCCTCGCGCAGCCGCGTCCTGGTGACGGCGCGGCAGATCGCCATGTATCTGTGCCGCGAGCTCACGGACCTCTCGCTGCCGAAGATCGGCGCGCAGTTCGGCGGCCGCGACCACACGACCGTGATGCACGCGGACCGCAAGATCCGCGCGCTGATGGCCGAGCGCCGCTCCATCTACAACCAGGTCACCGAGCTCACGAACCGCATCAAGAACGGCTGACAGACACAGATTTACGGCTCCGAAGGGCGCCCCGGGAGGCAACTCCCGGGGCG